>JADFPY010000011.1 GCA_022562085.1 candidate division KSB1 bacterium
GGCAGACTCAACCAAGCCCGAAGAAAAGTCAAGCAAACCGGCTGAAATGGCCAAAGCTCCCAGCTTTCCACCGGGCGCTTACGGTCGAACCGGCCCTCCTGAGCAGCCCAAAGCAATTTTCGTCAAAGGGGCGACCATTTGGACAAGCGGTCCCGAAGGCATAATTGAAAACGGATCTCTTTTAATCAATCGCGGCAAAATTTCAAAAATCGGTAAAGGACTAAAAGCGCCCTCAGGTGCGATGGTTATCGACGCCAAAGGCAAACATGTGACACCCGGGCTTATCGACGCTCACTCCCACTCGGGGTTGAGTTCGATAAATGAAGGCTCGCAAGCCGTGACCGCTGAAGTTAGCGTTGGCGACGTCATCAACAGTTACGACATCGCTTTGTACCGTGAGCTTGCCGGCGGCCTAACTGCAGCGAATCAGTTGCACGGTTCCGCAAATCCAATTGGCGGAAAGAATTCCGTCATAAAACTTCGCTGGGGTTCTTCGCCGGACGCTTTGAAAATTAAAGATGCGATCCCCGGAATTAAATTTGCGTTAGGGGAAAATGTTAAACGATCAAGGTCGTCTAATAATAAACGTTATCCGGACACGCGCATGGGAGTCGAGCAGATCATTCGTGATCGCTTCAAGGCTGCTTTGGATTATGAAAGAAAATGGCAAAAATTCAGCGCGCTAAAGAAAAAGAACGGCGTCATTCCACCTCGTCGTGACCTGGAGCTCGATACTTTACTGGAGATCATTCACGGCAAACGCCTGGTTCACAGCCATTCCTACCGCCAGGATGAGATTCTCATGTTGGTGCGGGTTGCTGAGGATTTTGGTTTTAAGATTGGCACGTTTCAACACGTGCTCGAGGGCTACAAGGTCGCTGAAGTGTTGGCGAAGCACGGCGCCGGGGCGTCCACATTCAGTGACTGGTGGGCTTACAAATTTGAAGTTTACGATGCTATTCCGTATAACGGCGCTTTGATGCATGACGCGGGCGTTGTCGTTTCGTTTAATTCCGACAGCGGCGAATTGGCGCGGCGAATGAATCTCGAAGCAGCAAAGGCAGTCAAGTACGGCGGCGTCTCGGAAGAAGAAGCATTAAAATTTGTGACCTTAAATCCAGCGAAACAACTGCGCATTGATCATCGCGTCGGGTCGCTGGAAGTCGGCAAAGACGCCGATTTCGTGATTTGGAGTGGTAGTCCACTCTCGACGTATTCAAAATGCGAGCAGACCTGGATCGAAGGCCGGAAGTACTTCGACATTGAAGAAGATATGAAAATGCGTGAGCTGGTAGTTAATGAGCGGGCGCGACTTATTCAAAAAGTGTTTGCATCCGAAGAGAAAGGCAAGTCGAAGAAAAAGAAATCAGAAGCTAAACCGACTTATTAAAATATTTCTAAAAGATTTCTTGATTAAATTGGAGTAATAAAAATGAAAAGAATTATAAATCGAAATTCCGGAACCCGCACCTTGATGGGCGCCTTTTTACTCTCTGTATTTGCACTTACTATCAACGCCTCAGATCAAGTGCCTGGCAAACCACAGGATCACCCGATTGCGTTGATAGGTGGCACGATTCATACTGTCAGCGGTGTGATCATTGGGAACGGCACGGTTCTATTTGTCGATGGTAAAATTTCGGGAATTGGAACTCAGGTGGACTTACCTGAGGGCACGGAACAAATTAATATTAATGGCAAGCATGTTTATCCGGGCCTCATTACGGCAAATACACGACTGGGGCTCTTAGAGATTAACGCGGTGCGCGCGACCCGGGATTTCGCCGAGCTTGGCGACGTTAAACCGAATATTCGTGCCGAGGTTTCCATAAACCCCGACAGTGAATTGCTGCCGGTTGCCCGTGCCAATGGAATCACAATGGCGCATACCATTCCAATGGGTGGGCTCATCGCCGGGACCTCGGCACTTATCACACTTGACGGATGGACCTGGGAGGATCTGACTTATAAAGCGCCGGTCGGGCTTTATATTGACTGGCCCTTTATGGGTGTCCGCCGGGGGCGATTTGTGACTAAGAGTGAAGAGGATCAATTAAAAGAACGCGACGAAAAGTTGGCGAAAATCCGGGAGACATTCAAACAAGCGCGAGCTTATTTGAAGGCAAAAGAAGCAGAAGGTCAAAAGGGTACGCCGTACCACGGCTCAGACTTGCGCCTGGATGCGATGATTCCGGTTTTGAAGAAAGAAATGCCGGTTCTTTTGCATGCTCGCGGAATCAAGCAAATTCAAGCGGCCCTGGATTGGGCAATTGACGAAGACCTCAGAATAATTCTCTTGTGCGGTCAGGACGTTCGATTTGTTACGAGCTTGCTTAAAGAAAATAACATTCCGGTTATTTATGAAGGAACTTTAACTACGCCTTCACGTCGTTGGGAGCCGTATGACACGCCTTTTAGTACACCGCTTAAGTTGTTTGAGGCAGGAGTCACTTTTTGTATCTCAGGATCCGGAAGAACTTTTGAGGCAGCTCACGAACGAAACCTGCCTTACCAGGCTGCAATGGCCGCAGCTTATGGACTGCCAAAAGAAGAGGCATTGAAAGCAGTGACGCTTTACCCGGCTCAGATTTTGGGTGTGGGCGACCGGGTTGGCTCCATCGAAGTCGGTAAGGACGCTACTCTGATCGTGACGAATGGCGACCCCTTGGAAATTATGACAAACGTTGAAATGGAATTCATTCAAGGCCGCAAAATTGATCTGAGTAGCCGTCACACTGAGTTGTATGAGAAATATAAGACTAAATATCAGAGGATGGAATTGACGAACGGAAAAGTTACCTCAAAGTAGCATCGAAATATCGAAATTATTTGGAATGAAAATTTTTGCGCATCGCGGGTCTTCGCTGATCTGGCCGGAAAATACCATGCTGGCATTCGATCATGCCCATGAGACCGGCGCTACCGGATTTGAAACGGATTTAAGATTATCGAAAGATAGCGAGATCATTCTTTCGCATGATGACAACTTAGCTCGTTTTGGACAACCAGACAAAACAATCAGTGAATTAACCGAAAAAGAAATCGGCGCGATTGAAATTGGTTCACCTGATGGCCAGCTTAAAGATAAATTGATTTCTTTAAAGAGTCTGCTGCAAAAGTATCCGGAAAAGGATTATATTTTTGATTGCAAGATTTCCGATGAGTTACTTTTTGTGAAATTAAAAAAGCTTTTATCTGAGTTGACATTTCATGATCGGTTTTGGTTTCTAAATTGGAGCAGTAAAGGGGACAAACACGTGGACGATTTTTTCCCTGAACACGAAAGTTTCCCCCGGGTTGCTCGAACCGGTATTTGGGGATGGTTAAGTATTCTTGGTTTAGGTCATTTTTCTGAACCAAAAAATAACATCTTGGCGCTGCCTGTTTATTTTAATCATTTTCCGGTTTTTTCAGGAAGACAAATCGCTTCAATTGCGAGACGTAAAAAGACTTTCGTGGGATATTTGGTTAATTCTGAAAAGGAGTTTCGACAGTGTAAGGGGATGGGAGTTGAGATTTTTTTAACCGACCGCCCGGACGTGATTGCGAATCTTATGTAGGGAACAGGCATGCCTGTTCCCTACAATTATGTATTCTATTTTTTTATCTCTTGAATATATTTGATGTGCACCCATCCCATCTGAGCATTTCCTAATTTGATTTTTCTCCAGTTTCCTCTTCTTTCAAAGGCCTGAAATTTTTGTCCGTATTTAACCTTGGCCATTTTTCGGTATTTTGTTCCGGGTCCCGTACGCACATTTAATACTCTCGCTGTTACAACAACTTTCTTACTCGTTGTTCTGGCAATATCGCTAGCGCCGGTGCGCTTCGTTCTTGACATTGTTTTTTTTGCGCGTCTCGGTCTGTCGTGGCCCAGGTTGGACTTTTTCCCAAGTGAGAAGACCAGAGAAACCCGGTGTATGGCGTCATTGAATATTCTGTCGTTTGTGTAACTATAATTTAACTCCATCAGATGCCGGGAAACCGGCAGTACAATTCCTGCTCCCCCGGTTATCTGTGCATCATTCCAGCCAATCCTGAGCGGCAAAGAATTCACCGGCCGGATTTCAGCGCCTATGTGGTACTGCGGCGATTCGTCGGTGGTTTTGCTGACATCCACTGCTACAATTACACCGTCGAGTATTTTCCAGGCTGTGCCCAGTCTTAGTGTCATAGGGATGCCCTCGGTGAGGCCGCCTTCCCAGCGGTAATCGGTGCCAATATCTTGTACCAAAAGTCCCAGGGAAAGCCTGTCGGTCGGTTGAAATAGAATCGATCCGTCAAAACCAAGACCGTTTGCCGCAAAACTTCCCAGCTCGTTTCTGATAACTTTGAGGCTGCCGCCAATGGAGAAATTGTGAGTCAATGACGTTCCCATGGAAAGAAAAAAAGCATTCTGGGTGTTATTAAAGAGAAAGTCCGGTTCTGCGCTGTTAGAGGTTCTGGCTTCTAAATTTTCCACTCTGAAACCAACCCAACTGACGCCAAAAGTCATAAATCTTTTTAATGGCAAGGTTGCGCTGAAGTAATTCAATGTCCGGTCAAACGGCAGGTTGACATTCATGAATTCAAACTGAAAGTTGTGTATTTGGCCCAGTCCGGAGGGGTTCCAATATGCCGCCGATGGGTCATCCGCAATCCCTGTAAATGCGCCGCCCATGCCCAGCGCTCGGGCGCCAACGCCCATTCGTAAAAACAGACCGGCGGCTCCTGTAGCCTGTTGCACCAGCGCTTTGTCAAGAGTGATCTGGGAGAATGAATTGTTAAAAAAGATTCCGACTAAAGATAAAGCTGCGAAAATCACTCTGGCTGTTTTTGTCCACTGATACATGGTGTCCTTCCTTCTGTTGTGTTATATTATCTCGTTACGGCTATTTTTATGATCTTTTGTTCCAGGCTAGTGCGGATGTTACAAAAATAAACTCCATTCGCCACGAATCTGCCGTCGGAATTTCTGCCATCCCAGACATCTCCTGTATTTTCGCCGGCAGGTCTAAATTCGTTTTTGATGAGGTTGGTTATAAAGTTAGTATTGGAATCCATGATCTCGATTGTGACTTCTGCGGAATTTTGGAGTTCATATCGAATGATGGTTTTTTCAGAATCGATTTTAAATGGATTGGGATAATTATAGGCCTGACCAATGAATGTCTGAGTATTATTGGTTTCGTTGCCACTCCCTTGATCGTCGGATGTGTTTTCTGAAATGGTTGTCCCAACTTCTTTTGAGAAGGTGCTTTCGTTGCCCGAGAAATCCAGGGCTGTGACCGCAAAATAATAGTGTTTACCTTCTTCCAGCCCGGTGAGATGATAACTGGTGACATTTCCAACATAAACCTGGCTTTCATAACTTCCGGAGCTTTTGCCATAATAGATTTTATAACCAGCTAAGTCGAGCTCCGAATTGGCGTTCCACGAAACTGTAGCGCTTCCGGCATTTAGCAGCGGGGCCAATAGTAGAAATGTCAAATTGATAGTTCTTAAAAAACAATTCTTTTTCATGAGCAGATCACCTGTTAATAAAGTTATTTATGGTATTACCAATAAAGTCTTGCATTTTTGTGCAAAAAATTTCTCCATGCAAATATAAATATCAAAAACTTTCAGCAGTCAGCTATCAGCTTCAAAAAAAAACTAAATGCTGATCGCTGAAAGCTGATAGCTTGAAAGATGTTTATAGTAGTTCTCATTTCAAATTTCGTCCTGCGTTTGACAGTGTGCAGCTCCACCGCGCTGGGATAAAAGCATTTTATTAATTGCATCCAAAATTTTCTGAGGTCTGCACGGCTTTTCGAGAACTTGCGTGTTGGAATCCCTCAGCGATAAATGATGTGCTGTTAAAAAGAGCACTTTTAAATCCGGCCGTGTTTGTCTGAATTTGGATATTACAGCCAGACCATCAATGTCAGGCAGTTTGAAATCCGTTAGCACAATATCAAAGCTATGCTTGCGAAATGTTTCAAATGCTTCTTTGCCATTGATTGCAACTTCGGAGTCAAACCCGCAGTCCTGGAAATACTCTCTTAACACCAAGGCTGTTTCCCGGTTGTCTTCTATAATTAGAATTTTTTTCTTCATTAAATCGTGCGTGGATTCAAGTTGAAAGGAAAGGAGAGGTGAAAGCACATTCGGAAGACAAAATGGCTTCACGTCCCCTGGCATCTTTATTGAATCAAAACTAAACTACTTGCATTTTTTCTGTCTGTGTCTCTGTTTGGATTTCCCCTTCTTCATCATCCTTCGTTTCGTTTTCTCCAAAGTCATCGAGATAGATACTTTTTTCCGATTCCAATTTCTCGGTGTCTAAATCCGCACCGTAGAAGGAGATTTCATCTTTTCTTTTTTTACGCATAAAATAGAAAATAGCGATTACGAATCCCAGACATAGAGCAACCACGCCAGCAAAAAGAATTGAACTCGTTATTGAAGCTTTGTCACTACTGGACTCCGCTAGCTCTTGTTCAAAGCCTATAATCCGTCCAACGTCTTTAACGACCTCGGATTCATCCGGTTTTTTCACAGTTACGGTCGCTATTCTTTCGGACTGCGATTTTTCAACTTCCTGATAATTGTTCGGCTGTATAGATGTGGAAACCAAGATATTTTGCTGTTCTTTAATTAATTTATTTACCTCGCTTAGCCGTTTAGTGTTTCTAATTTGTCGGATGACCTTGAAACTCGGTACGATGACGTTCTCCCCTGGAAAAACCAGGTTGCCTTCGGGAGCACGATTGATCAGTTCCAACTCTTTCCAGAAGGTGGGATCACCATAATACTCCAGTGCGATTTTGCTGAGCCAATCGCCATCTTCAACTTTATGAATGGTGGGTTGCTCAATTCTCAATAAATTGCTCAAGAGTGTTTCTGCTGGTTCGAGGAATAAAACAAACAACCCCAAAAACAAGGTCGCCAAAATATACTTTTTCATACTTGCCTCCCATAAATTGTCAAACTTTCTTTAGGATAAAGCAAAGGAGGTGCCAAAGATTTTGAGCAGTTTTTTTTAGAGTAATATAATTTGTTTGTGGGTAGATTGCGGAGATTTGTTACTTAAAGTTAAAAAATCGGCGGGGATTCGTAGGTGAATCGAGAAGACAATGTAAATGTTACATCTTTTTGCGTGCCTTTAAAGTTCAAATGTCCGCATCTTCTACATAGTATTTATTCAATTTGTTGTGCATTGTTTTCAAACTGATTCCCAATATTTGGGCGGCTTTGGTTTTATTGTTATGGGTCATTTTTAATGTTTTGAAGATTACGTCCTTCTCAATTTCCTGTAGTTCTCTGCCCAGCTCAATACTTTCCCCGCTTTTTTTTTGTGGCGCTGCTAAAATATGTTTCGGAAAGTGTTTTAATTCCACGGTGTCCCCCTCGCACAGAATGACAGTCCGTTCTACCAGATTCTTTAATTCCCTAATATTTCCGGGCCAATGATATTTTCTCAAAACCTCCAGACATTCGGGAGAAAAGCCTTTTACTTCTTTTTTGTTTCTCTCATTGAAGATTTTTAGAAATTCATTAATGAGCGGCAGCAGATCGCTCATTCTTTCTCTGAGGGAGGGGAGCTCAATTTCCATAACGCTTAAGCGAAAATAGAGGTCTTCCCTCAAAAGTCCATTTTTGATTGCTTTTTGAATCTTGCGATTTGTGGCAGCGACCACTCTGACATCAACGGTGACTTCCTTTGTACCGCCCAGACGCCTAAAGCTCATTTCTTCCAGAACACGCAGCAGCTTGGTTTGTGTATCATTCGGCATTTCACCGATTTCATCGAGGAAAAGGGTGCCACCGTCCGCCATCTCAAAACAGCCCGGCTTTTCCTTGAGCGCACCGGTAAACGCGCCCTTTTCATGACCGAACAATTCATTTTCCAGAATATCACGTGGAAGGGCAGAGCAGTTTATGGCGATAAACGGACCCTTCAGCCGGCTGCTTTTTTGATGAATTGCGCGGGCGACCAATTCTTTTCCCGTGCCGCTTTCGCCCGTAATTAACACACTCGCAGACGTGTCTGCTACCGCATCAATTAAATGATAAACTTCGTTGATTTTTTCGTCCTGGCCAACCATATCATTATACCGAGATAAGCTCTGAACTTTTTGCTCGAGCTCTTTATTTTTTTTCACTAAACTTTGATGCTCGAGAGCTTTTGCGATGATTGTCCGCAGTCGGTTTGGGTCGACCGGTTTGTCTAAATAATCGTAAGCGCCTGACTTGATTGCTTTCACGGTTGTTTCGGTACTTCCTTTTCCGGATATCATGATCACAGTTGTCGACAGACCCGTTTTATTAATCTCATTCAAAATTTGCAATCCGTCCAAACCCGGCATGACTAAATCAAGAAGAGCGATATCAAAAGGTTTTTCTTCTATCTGTTTTAGGGCCTCTTTGCCATCATTCACAGTTGTTGTTTCATATCCCTCCAATTCGAGTAATTCTGCAAGGCCTACTGTTATCGAAGGTTCGTCATCAGCGATGAGGATTTGATATTTTACATTGCTTCCCATTGGGTTGCTGGCTTAAAGTGATTGCAGGGAAATAATTATGGTGGTTCCCTTATCTAATTTACTGTCCAATTGCATTTGTCCCCCATTGGCTTCCACAATTCGCTTGCTAATCGGCAAGCCTAAACCTGTACCATTTTTTTTAGTTGTAAAATAGAGATCAAAAATTTGCTGCAATTGTTCCTTGGCAATCCCTGTGCCGGTATCCTTAATAGACACCAAAACTTTCTTTCGTTTTGCCCAGGAGCGAATGTTGACCTTACCGCCTTCGCCGGTTGCCTGAACCGCATTGATGAGGAGATTGTGAAGCGCCTGCTGAAATTGTCCCCGGTCAATCAGAATATCACTCAGATTTTTACCCAGCCGCGTTTCGATGCTTATCTTCGATTTTTCAGCTTCCGGGGCCACCATTTCACAAACATCTTTGATGAGATTGTTGATTTTCAGCCGCTCCTTACGCGGCACGCCCGGGCGGACATAGCTTAGAAAACCTTGAATAACTTCCTGAAGATGGTCAATTTCATGTTCGAGAATTTCTGAATGTTTAAGAAGATCTTTTTTCGGTTTACCTTTTTGTACTTTTGTTTTAAGAACGTCCAGATTAATGCCCAACGCATGCAATGGGTTCTTCACTTCATGTGCCATCATGTCCATATATCGAGAGAATGTTTTCATTTCATTAAGCAAAACATTTTTTCTTTGCACGGCGTTTCTTTGCACCGAATCCAATTGCTCCAACCTTTGCAGCGCGAGATTTACTTTTTCATAGACCTTTGCGAAGGGGTCGTTTTTTTTGATTTTCAGCCGGTGACCGTATTTCCTTTTATCGATTTGGGTCATGGCTTTTTCGATGATGCGCATCGGTGAACTCAAAACTTTGGACCATATAAGCGACAAAAATATGACCACTAAAATTCCCGCAAAACCAAGTAAATACCATTTTATTTTCAAACTATGGATAATACTGCTAACTCGCACAGTCGGATCTATTCTCAGCACGCAGGTAAGATTTTTTGGGACGGGAAGTAGCCAGACGGCCTCAAAACTTTCCGAATTCTTTGTCTTAATTACTGCTATTTCTTGAGCACCAATTTTTACTAAACTGTCAATTGCAACAGACACCGTGGCATTTTTAGAATATAATGAAAACAAAATTTGCCTTGTTTCACTGAGTAAGAAAACTTCTTCAATTTCCTTATGTCCGTTTAATTCGTTTAAAAGATACTGTCGGAATTGTTTATCACTTGCCGCTGACCATTTGCTTGAGGGGTCAAGCTGAGCGCCTGCAGAATTGATTGCCGATTTGACTTTTTCTGCCAGCAAATAAACATTTTGCTCTGAAAGAACTTTTTGGGAAGATGAAAGCCCCCAATAAGAAAAGTAAACCGTAAGTCCGAAAAACAAGCCAAAGAAGATTAATAAAATAATTAGCTGTTTGGGGAGTAACCTCATTGCCTTTTGGAGAAAGATTTGTAATAAAGAGAAGAATTAATTAAGGACAAAAATAATGTCAATGGGTCAGAATGTCAAGAGAAAATTCCAACTGTAAATTCGAAATAGAGGTGAATAAAGCCATAGTAGCGGAGTAAGTCCAGACAACAATTTCCTGGCAGAGAAAACAATTTTATTTTTTAATATTCAATTCTTTAAAAACTTTGTCGGCTATGATTTTAAAAATTTCATACTGGAAATAAAACCCTCCCCTGATGCGGTTTTGAATTTCGGTTAATCTTGTCTTGTCGAGACTGGAAAATGCACTCATTTTTGCTCCTGGTTCGGCGTCGGGTTAGTAATTGTTCTGAATTCCGTCTCAAGTCAGTGTGGTTAACTCATTCCTCTTCTTGAGGAGATTTTTTTCGGACCAATTTTACTCCTTTCGGTTTTTCGCGGGCTAAAAAAGATTAGGAGTAAGGTTTATTTTATCAATTACTTAACTTATCGGTTAATTATTACAGTTCTTTAATTAAATAATTTTGTAACAGGAGGATAAAATAAAAGAGCCGTCCATAAAGAACGGCTCGGAGGAGGAAGGAAATCGTTAAAACTATCTCTTTAATTCCACTTACGACTTTGCTCAAAAAAATGTTTCAATTAAATTTTTAAAAAGGATTCTACGGTTAAAGGAAGTTTCTTTGAGCAAAACTTATTGCGGCTTTTCTAATTTTTTTGAAAGCAGGGCAGCACGATTTCGCCAATCTTTCTGTTCGGTTGGTTCACTGTATTTGGAGTAAGAGGTGTTTAGAAGATTGAGCATTTTTTCTGCTTGGCTGAATTTACCAATTTTGATATAACTCTCTGCCAAAAAGAGCAGGTTTTCAGGGTAATCCTTTGAAATTTTGTATGCTTTTTCTAAATGAAAAACCGCTCTTCGCGAGCTGCCAATTCCCGCTGGTGGTCCAGGAGCACGCAGATAAAGCGCACCCAAAACACGATGGGGGCCGCCGTGATCAAAAGCAGGATCTAGATCGATTGCGATACTTAAATCCTTGCGAATTCGGTTCAAAGAATTTTTGGCTAGGAGTTTGTTCTGCTGCGAAAAGAGACCCACTGCAATTCCCCTGTAGTAGAATCCCTCGGCCCGCTGTTTGTCTATATCAATTGTACGTTTCGACAGTGAGATTGCTTCATTCGCGAATTTTGATTTCTCGATTTTTGTGTCCAGGTGATAAGAGAGCCAGATACCAAACCTGGCGGCTCGAATAAAATATTCGCAGCGATCCGGATTGTTTTTACTGCTTTGACTGGCCGCCTTTTTCATTAGTTTGTAAGCATCCAGTACATTGTGTGCTTTCCGTGGAGAAATGGCAAATCGGGATTCTGCCTGTACTGCAAGGACCTTTATATTTTTAGCGACATCGGGTTTTTGGGTTGATATTTGTTTATTTTGGCAGCTAAATAAAATGAGTAAGATTGAAATTAGAAGTTTTCGTATTTGTTGAGACACTTTGTTTTCCTAAGTAAAATTGATCTGAGAATTGAATACAGGACCCAGAATAGCACCGGGAGCAAGAACCGACCCCTGATCGTTTTAAGAAACTGAATTACTTTTTTCAGTGTGTTCGTTGCGTTTCAGTGTTAACGTTTCTTTGCTTTACCGATACTATTTTTCAGAAAAATATTTTTCGATTGTTTTCGTCAACAAATCCGAATTGATTTTAGTAAAACCAGATGATTGCATGATGCTGAGAATATCCAGGCCGGGTTGATTATTTTTCATATTTACTAAAACTTCCCGAAATTGACTTTTAAGCTTGTCTGTCCATTTAGAACCCATGGTGATCACCAAATCGCGAGGAAGCGGTTCCGAAGTCCAGATGATTTTCAACTCCGGCCAAACGAATTCATCGTCCTGAAAAAACTTTTTAAGTTCGTTATCTAAAAGCAAGGCAGATACGGCAAGCATTTCACCGGTGGCAATTCCACCACTTGCTTCTTCGATTAGAAAAAATAATTCATCAGCAAGGTTTTCCGAGGTCTTAACCAGAAAATAACTTTCTGGCTGAAATTGAAGCGGAAACACAACTCGTTTCAAGTACTCCCGGTCAATTGAAAAGACTGTCGCCACTATCTGATTTTTTAATCCCTGCAAAGTGGAAACACCGTTCTTTGAAGTCACCAAATAAAATCGCTCTTCAGATTTACCAAATCTAGGAATTTGTAAAATAGGGGTTGCTTTTTCAGGGGTTTCGTAAAGAAATTCGAGATAAAACCCTGGTGGTGCAAAAACGAAATCCGGGTTGTGCTTGTTTAAAACGAATTTTGCAGAATCTCGATTGTTTGCAATCCAGCCGTGGACGGATTTATTGTTAAAATAGTTGAAGTGTTGCTTGAAATAATCGGCAAAGCTTTCAAGAAACTCCGAAGCCAACTGCTGGTTCGCAGACTCATCACCGTATTTGACGATCAGGAAATTGATGGTTTGATTTTGCTGTCCAAATAAGGAGGAACAGGGCAAAAGCAAAAGAAGAAGTAATTTTACTTTCATTTTTACCATCTCCTCAGTCTTTTTTCATGAAAAGTTTAAGGGCTGCAGGAAGGAAGACCAGGGAGGCTAAGAGGCAAAATGAAATTCCGAGAAAAAGCACCAAACCGAGCGATCTAACCCCAAGATGGTCACTGGTTGCCAAAATCCCAAATCCGACAATGGTCGTCATCGAGCTGAGGAAAACCGCTTTCCCGGCTCTTTGAAAGGTCTGCGGGTTTTTATCCTGCCACGCCTTAACCAGGTGAATGCCGCTGTCAACGCCAATGCCGATGAGAATAGGGAGAGCAAAGAAATTGGTGAAGTTCCAATGAATCCGATACCAGGTCATGATTCCGAGTAAGAGTCCCACACTGGTAATGAGGGGCAGGAGACTGAGAAGCGTGCTGCGAACCGAGCGTGACCAAATCAGAAGCAGCACAAGAATCGCTGCTAAAGAATAGCCGCTGGCCTGCAGAAAACTCCGAATGATCGACTGGCCGTTTTCATAAAGGCTCACAAGTTCACCTGCAATGTTAGGCTCAATACCTCTAGCTTTTTGCACAAATTCCTCTAAATTTGCCTGCTCCCAAACATTTTTGGCCGGATAAATAAATAAAGCCAAAGAACCATTTTTCCCCAAGAATCGGCTTTTGAGAGATTCCGGAAGTCGGTCGATAGAGAGTGGCGGCGGACAGAAAAAACTCTGCAATTCCGGAACTCTGTCTTTTAAATCCAGAGAGACTTTGTTTTCGAGTTTAGTCAATTTTAATTTCAATTTTTCCGGGGGTAGAATATTTATGGTTCGGTAAAGAGAGCTTAGTTCGTTTTCAAGATCCGCGAGCGCAGTTTTGGCTTCTAGGTTGGCGTTGCGGTACTTGCGAATTGTTTGGCGGAAA
This sequence comes from candidate division KSB1 bacterium, assembly GCA_022562085.1. Classification (NCBI taxonomy): domain Bacteria; kingdom Pseudomonadati; species Candidatus Zhuqueibacterota bacterium. The sequence goes on from JADFPY010000011.1 coordinate 13,365, forward strand.
TTCCAAATTTGCCGCTTAAACGCAACGGTTGAATGCAGGCCGGGTTGCTCAATTTTAATGGCCCCAACTTGCTCGCACAAAGATGCTAAAATTTCCCGTTTCTCAAGTTCGTTTGATGGGTATAGACTTTCCGTGGCTTCAACCCATCCAGGTGAATCATCAAAAATGTTTTGCATGCGCTCTAATGAATTTCGATCTTTAAACGTGCATATCGCAAATAATGAGCGGTCACCAGTGGAGAGCAAAATACGCTGCCAGCGATTGGCTTGACTGTCCATCGCTTGCAGGTTTAACAGATTGGTGTCGAAGGTATACTGCCCGAAAAAGTATCCCAAGCCGAGTAAAAGCACTGAGACCACAGCTATCCATCTGGCTGTTTTAAAATTGAGGCGGGAAATGATAATCCCAATCGGATTGAAAAAAATATTTTTTTTCGTCTTGAGCAATTCTTGACGGGTGTCCAGAAGAAAAAGCATGGCTGGGTAAACCACAACCATGCATATCAGGCAAATGATTAGACCGGAACCGGCGATTATCCCAAGTTCCGCTAACCCGGCAAACTCAGTAAAACAGGCTGACAGAAAAGCAGTCGCCGTAGTTATTCCGCCCATCCATAAAGCGCCGCCGATTGAAGAGTACGTTACTTTGATTGCTTGGGCCGGAGTATCTCCTTCGGCCAGAGCATGTTCATAATGGGTCACAAAATGAATCGCAAAGTCGATGCCCAGGGCGACAAGAATGACTGTAAATATCATCGCCAGTAAATTCAAATGCCCGATTGTCAGCCAAACAACCCCAAATGTGATAGCAATGGCCAAGCAAAGGCAAGCCGCGGCAAGCGCAGGCCGGATGAAGTTTCGAAAAGCAAGAACGAATAGTAAGGTCACACAAAACAGGGCGATGACTGCACTGCGGGTGAAATCCTGATGCGCGGTTTTCAACTCTTCATACTCAAGTGCAGGCATGCCGGCAAGCCCGGCCTCTAACCCTAAAGACTCAGGGATTTCAGCCAGCGCATCTTTTAGAGCGGCTTCGGCGAATTCGATCACTTCAGCATAGCGATTTTGCTGACCCGAGTTTGCAGATACCGTTGCGAACGCAGTCAGCAACCTGCCGTCACGCGAGAAAATGAAACCATCCGGGTCGAATCGGCCCTGACTTAAAAATGAATAAAAATCAGAGTTACTGCCATTTGTGGCGACAGACTGCTCGTCTGTCAACTCCTTCTGAAGCCAGCGAAGAAAATCAGTAAGTCCTGAGAGGACAATGGAAATTCGCTCCCGGTTTGTGGTAGCAGTGTCAGTTCCAATATTTTTGAACTCTTGGTTGAGGATTGCAAATACTTTTGAAAGGGAAGGGGAGTGCGCCCATTCTTCAAATTTGGGTAAGTGCTCATTCAGTACCTCACCGAGTTTCTGAAGATTTTCAAGCTGCAAATAAAGCAGCGCCAGCGAATTCCATTCTGCGCTTTCAATGCGTTCCCAAACATTTGGAAAAAGCTCCGGACGCAGCCGCAATTGCTGGGCCCAGTGTTTTGCCAGAAGTTTCATCTGCTTGCGCTGTTCCGGGGTTGGAATGGCCCGAGTATCTTTTGTTTTTGCCACTAGAACCAAAACCTGTTCACCGCCAAATTCATCACGGTATTCTTGATAAATTCGGTTTGTCTCCAATGCCTTGCTGACAAGCTGATCGCGGTCGGAGATGATAGGTAGTTTGAAAAAATAGATATAGCCTCCAGCTGCTGCTAGTAAAAATGCTATTAAGACAACGGTAAATGGGTAGCGGTAAGAGATTTCTGTTAAAAAATCAGGTATTTTGTAGAAGAATTTCAAGGCTTATTTTCTCTATTAGCACTATGCAATCGGTGCTTATACTCATTAAACCCAAAGAAAAGACCTTTGAAAATTAAATCTGTAGTGATTTGATAGCTTTGCGAACATATAAAGATTATCATCATGGCTATTACAAAAATAACTAAGCCAGGTTCTTGCTCAGGGGTTTGAGCTTTTTGCAATTGAAAAGAAAGTCTAAACATTAAACCAAGGTAGAAAACGAGAAGCCCCCAAAACATACCTAAGGAAGCTCTAAAAAAATTAATTCGTCTTTGAAGTTTGGATTCAATAGTTCAATATTTTTTTCAATAAGTTCGAAGTCCTCAAGGCTTTGAATGTTTTGTCATTCAAGAATATTTTTTACAACGTATTCTACATCCTGTTTTATCCCATAATCTGCTGTTTGAGTTGGAACTGGGAAGAGATGTATAATCGATGGGAATATTAGGATCAACAAAAATAAAGGTGAGGTAAATGAGCCATTTCCGAACAAACCAATATAAATAAGAAATAATACAATGGTAATCACACAAAAATGAAAAAGCCGTCTAAAAGCACCATAATCGATCGCGACGAATAAATAGTTGCATGGATAGAAAAAATACGACTTTATATATGTTGTAACACGACTTTCTGAATAAAGTGAATCAGATAATATAAGCTTCCATTTTACCAAGAATGGCTTTTGAAGACTCATAGAGTGAACCTTGTTGAATATCCATAGGGTTAGCATTATGTTGATTTATTGCTTAAGAGGCTAATTACAATCATAACGTCTGTGTCAACCGCACCAACGCCAATCTGCCGATTTCCGGAAGCCCGACAAATTCTCTGTGTTTGTTATTTAGTAGATTTTGCACAGTTAAGTTTAAGCGCGTGTTATCAAAGAATGGCAAGGTGTAGGTGGCGTTTAAATCCAGAATTGTGTAACGGTCGACAGTCCCGGTAAATATTCCGGAATTTGCCGGAAAAGAATCCACGAAACGCAGTCTGAGGTTGCTGTCAAATCCGGCGTTTCTATTTCGATAGTTGAGGTTGGCGCCGAATTTGTGTTTGGGTGCATTCAACGCAATATCGGAAAAACCGTCCTGGCTTTTGAAGAAATCGCGGTTTATAAAAGAGTAATTACCGGTGATATTCCAGTTGCGATTGATTTGGTAAGTCAAACTTAAATCCAAGCCCGTTACCGATACATCTCCTAAATTACGATGGGTCAGAATGATATCCGTACCGCTTTGTACTTCTTGAGGAGAGATGACGCCAATTGGCAGTAACGCAAGACTGTCTAACATGAGAAAATCGTTCACAAATTGAGTTGCTTGTTCTAAAGTGACGTTCGGATCATTATTAGCAATGTCTTGGGCTAAGACCGGCCCCAGGGTTTCCGGATTGATAAAAACAGCAGGTGTTTCAACTCTGAGCGGTCCAATGAAATCTTTGATTTTTGAATGATAAAGATCCACACTCGCAAGCAGCTTGTTTTCAATGAGCCCTTTGTAACCTACCTCAAAAGTTGTTGTTGTAGTTTCAAAAAGCGGTTTAATGTTTCGGACAAATGAAATGTCCACCGGCTCTAATTCCTGGGTTTCCGTATTTATGACTCTCAGGTTTGCCGGGGCTGACTGACTTAATTGCGCAGGCAGGATACTTTCAAAAGCGCCCTGGAGGCCCGGGGGAATCTGGGAAAGAATCACTGCCCGAATTGCCGGCCAGACCGACTGGGCATCCGCAGGCAGGTAGGAATTAGCTTCCGGAATAAAGCCGTTGTCTGCCAGAAACCCACCAAATGCCGTGACCATTTGCGGCCGGCCGTTAGGATCAAAATTAAAGTTAAATCCTGAAGGCCAGGTGCCGCGCGCGCGAATCTCAAACAACGTCTCGCCGATAAAAGGAGCCAGGACAGCCAGACTGGGATCGATTGAGGTTGAGATACGCTGACCAACCACATCAGAGAACAAGTTGTCAGAAGTCGGAGTACTGAAAGCCCGGTTAAAAGTTAACCTAAAATTATTGGTAGGGGTTGGTTTAAAAACCAGAGCTGCTCTTGGCGAAAAGTTCAGACCATCCAGACGGTTGTGATCGTCGATACGGGCCGCACCCAGAAATTTTAATTTGGAAGTCAAATTGGTTTCCGACTGCAAATAGGCGCCGATTTCATTTACATTATCGTTATCCTCATTGCGGCCATTTACAGTTCCTTCTGACTCGGGCCGGGTGAGTAAAACATCGATACCGTATGTCAATTGTTGGCGGCTACTCAAAGACAAACTGTGCTGCGCCTGAGTCACAAACAGACTCGATTTGTTTATGACGAAATCTCCGGTTCTAAGAAAGTAAGTGTCCCCTGTACTAATTTTGTTTATAAATGCCTGTGCAAAAAAGTCTTTATAAATCAATCGTCCCTGGATATATTTAAAAGACGCGTCCAAAGCCTGAACCGCGCCCTGGTTAGTGATTTCAATATTGTCACCTCGGCTGAACCCGCCGTTTACAATAAATTTTAGTTCAGGTGAAAGATGGAAATCAAAACGTCCATCGAGATTGGTGCTTTTGATGTCGAAAATTCTTACGCCAATTCTAAGGGTATCCGGATCGGCGCCGTTTCTAATAGCATCCAAGCGGGCAACTATTTCAGTGGAATCTACCGAAGGAAAATCGTTGCCTTCATAATATTGCAGCGAAAATTTGTAGCCAATTTTATCGTTTAAAACGCCTGCATGCCTGATCGTGCCGATCAGTACACTTCTTTCACCGCCCCCGACACTGACTATGGTTCCTTTTGAATCGAAGGGAGATTTGGTTAAAACGTGCATGACCCCGTTAGCGCTGTTGGGGCCATAAAGTGCAGATGCAGGCCCTGAGACGACTTCGATGCGCTCAATATCCAAATTGCTGGCCGGAATCAATTGGAAGGCGTTAAGGCGTACCGCTGGAATCCTGGTGATACGGTTGTCAATAAGTGAAAGGAGGGATCCGGAAAAAAGATCATTAAATCCACGAACCACAACTCTCGATTGATTCAGTCCCGCTGAAATGATGTCAACAGCGGGCAAAGCTTTCAAGTGATCTGTAGGAGTTAGAGCTGTGCGATTTTCAATAGCTGCCGCATTGAGAACCGTAACCGAGGCCGGTGCATCAAGCACTTTTTCAGGACGCCTGGAAGCGCTTATACTGATTGGGTTAAATTCAATGGCTTTTACGGTGAGCATAATTTCAAGCTCTTTTGTTTCACCGTTTGAAATAAATAAATTCGGAATAACTTTTAGTTGGTAGCCAATATGTTTCACTTGAATCAAATAATTTCCCGGGGGAAGATTTTTTAATTCAAATTGGCCCGATTTTGAAGTGGCGGTACCTGTCTTAAGCTCGCCGGAAGTGACAATCACGTTGGCGCCGGCAAGCCCTTTATTGGTTTCTGCATCTGTTACGGTGCCTCGCAGGATTCCGGTCTGGGCACTTAAATCCGTTGAAAATGTAATGAGGAACGCAATTAATAAAATAAAATTCCTGGAAAATTGTCTTCGTGATTTTGCCATTCGCAGTTTCCTTTTGTTTCAGAGTCAGTATCAGTTTAAGATAACTTTATTACCATGCATTTTATTTCGATCGGGTAAGTGTGGAGTTTCAGTTGCTTATCGTCAAATTTCCAACCCCCTTGCCCTGCATCAATTTTTCAATTTCTGCAATTTCACGCGGCACATCTTTGCTCAAATTCTCAAATCCGCTTTCCGTCACTACAATGTCATCCTCAATGCGCACACCGATGTTCATATACTTTTCCACCCGCTGTCTTATTTTAGCGATTTCTTTTTCGGAGTATCCTCTTTCCTGCATCTTTTCAAAAACGTCGGTGCGAACGTAAAGTCCGGGTTCAACAGTAAAGACCATGCCCGGTGCCAAAGTCACCGACTCGCCATTTTGCGTATAAGCACCAACGTCATGGACTTCCAGTCCTATCCAGTGTGCATATCCGTGGAGAGAGAAGATCCGGTAATCTTTTTTATCTTTAATAAATCCAAGTTTCACTAAACCTTTTCCAAGAATATCATTGATAGCCTTGTCCAACTCGCTCTTCATTATACCCGGCTTGACCATGTTGATTGCGGTGTTTTGGGCATCCAGAACGATTTGGTAAATTTCTTTTTGTTCTGTAGTGAATTTACCGTTTGCAGGGACTGCGCGGGTAATGTCTGCAGAATAATAACCGTATTCGGCGGCGCAATCCATCAGGATCATGTCGCCGTCTTTGATTTTTTTATTGTTCAGGTTGTAGTGTAAAATCGTGCTGTTATAACCGGACCCGACGATGCAGTTGTATCCATTCCGAGGGGACCCATTTTTTCTGAACACATATTCAAACACCGCCTGAATTTCATGTTCGTACATACCCGGTTCAATCGATTTGATCGCTTCCAGGTGTGCCGCGACTGAAATATTGATTGCCTTTTTCAGGCCCATTTCCCAGTCGCCGTCATTCTTGATAAGCCGCATCTGATCGAGGAAAGGAGCCGGATCTGTGATCGCCCAATTACCGCCGCTGCGCCGCTCAATCAAACGTTTGCGGACGAGATCGTCGGTCTCGGGGTTAATCCCAAATGTGTAGTAAATTGGCCGGTCATATTGAATAAAACGAAAAATGGTACGATTGAAGTCTTCGATGTAAAGCGCGGTATCTGCCTTAAAGGTCGCCAGGGCGCCTTCAACGCCGGCGCGAGGACCGTCATAAGTCTCGCGGCGACGATCGCGCTTCCGAACATACATAATATATTTGTACTTCGGGTGGGAAGGATTGATGACAAGCATGGACTCGGGCTCTTCGAATCCGCTCAAATAGTAAAAATTGCTTTCCTGACGGTAAGGGTACTCAATGTCTAAATTTCTCAAGTAGACCGGTTTGCTCGGGAAAATCGCAATGCCATTCGGGTCGATTTTTTCCATGAAAGCAGCACGGCGATCTGCGAAAACCAGCATGTCTTTTTGTAGGGGTTGAGAATAAGCAGTTGTTGTAAGCAGAAGAAATATAAATATGAGTCGTTTCATTGTCCCTCCGAAAATTTGATAAATATAACCCTTATGTAACAAAACAGCAAGGACATTTTCGTTGGCTGAATTGAACCGTTTGTAAAGTAAGGTTTAGTAAAGAGTGCGTTCTTTTTTATTTCCCCACTGAAAAAGGAGGACTCGAAGCGATTCAGATTTTTTTAGAAAGTAGAAAACTTTTGTAGAATTAAGGAGGAAAGGCGACCCATTAAAGCCGTTCAAAAACTTTGTCTATTTTCTCTTTAATATCCGTGCGGTTTGGATGTGCAGTTAATACTTTTTCCCATTCGTTTAATGCCAGGCGATAGAGGCCTTGTTTAGCATAAATGATGCCCATGTTTTCATGTTCGGATTCGCTCTCAAATTGCAACTGTTTCAATTTCTCAAAAATTTGCACCGATTCGTCAAACATCTTATGTCGAAAATAAGTGACTCCCAAAAAACTGTAAGCTTTTTTAAATGTAGGGAAAAGCTTGTTCGCGACTTTGAAGCTATTAATTGCAGCAGCAAAATTTTTGTTGCGATAGTGGTAGATGCCCTCTTTAAGTAATGTGTTTTTTTGCTCATCCTGCTTATTTGGCTTAGCCTTTGCCCGGGGAGGCTCACTTTCGATTGTTTGGGTTTCTTTTACCGAGTTGCCATTTTGAGTTTCCGCCCTAAGAGCTTGCTCCGCCTGTTCGATTTTTCTCTTAATATCCGGTCTATCATGGTTTAGGTCTAATGCCGCTTTCCATTCTTTAAGCGCTGATTGATAGACGTCCTTCTTTTCGTAAATCAGAGCCAGATTCTCATGTGCAATCGACTCGCCAGGGTACTTTTTTTTGTATTGCTCATACACCGAAAGCGCCTCGGTCATCATACCATTTTTAAAATAGGCGTTCCCCAACAATAAGTAAATATTTTTTGAATCAGGTTCAATTTTGAGCAAATTTCGAAATGTGATAATTGCATCTTCAAATTGTTTTTTTTGATAGTGTTTGACGCCAGCCACAAGAAGAGCCTCTGCTTTTTCAGCAGGTTCAGCGGCTTCAGATTTAAATTCAACTGTGTTTTCCTCGACCTGCGGTGCGCTTGCAATTTCAATCTCCTCATTCTCGGAAACGAGGCTGCTTTCAGGTTCCGTTTTGATCGGTTCTGTGGCAGCCTTTACCTCTGGTTCTGACTCAGTCTGCCCGGATTCTGCAGCAGGCTTATCTGTCTTTGATATTAAGTTGTGAACTTTCTTTATCTTTGAAAATAAATCCTCAATAGATTCAACCAGAATTGAGTCGGCTTCGATTCCAAGATCGGCTTCTAGTATTTGTTCTTTTTCAGTTTGCGGTGTCTTTTTCTGTGCGGGCTCCGGCAGAAGCTTGATCTCTGCTTCAGGTTTCTCTTCAACTTTGCTTTCGAAACTTTCTTCCGTTACGATCTCTTCTTCGATCTGTCCCTCCGGCCTTTCCTCAGCCGGTTCAACTACCTTTTCTGCGCTCTCTTCCTTTTCTTCTTGTTTTTGAGGTTCTTCTGTGGATGTATCATCCTTGACTCTCCCAATTTGGTCGCCGGCAAAGTCATCAAAAATTGCATCAACTAACGAATCTGAGATATCCCCAATTTCGAAATCGAGGTCTGGTGCCTCAACGATTTCCTGGACGGGTTCAGGCGCCGTTCCCTGAATTTCTTCGATTTCCGGAGCAGATTCTAATTGAGGATCCGGATCCAATTCTTGAGCGGCTTCCTTGAAATTTGCCGCCGCAGATCTTGCAGTTTCAGCTTTTGAATTCAGGCAGTCTAAGAATTCAGACAAAGTGAATTCGAGATCCGCCTTAGCCGGAGAATTATTCTTTATACGTTTAGGTGCTTTGCCGGCTTTTTGGGTTTCTGCCGGTGGAGACGGTGCCGGTAATTGCCTGGAATTATACTCGGGCTTTTTCACAGTTATTTTGGCGGGATTAACAGCATCGAGACTGGATCCCTCGTTTTTATCAGGAGCGTCGTCGTCTGTTTTGGTGCCTGTTTCTTTTGCTTCGATTTGTTTAGGCGGATTAATTTTAGAGATTTTTTCGTTTAATATTCCCCATTCGGGATTTTCATTTGCCCTCTTAATAAAAGTGTCGACTTCATCGGCAATCTCGTCGGTTTCTGCGCCATGTCCTTTTTCCGGGTGTTTGAAAAATCTTCGTAGTGGATATTTAATTAAATAAGCCAAAAACAAAATTGCGATATAACCTACTCCGAGAACGATTAGGCCATTCCTAAGATGATGTATTTCTTCGATTTTAATTTGCCGTTCAAGGTAATCCTTAAGAAACATCACGCGAATTTTCCCCGAAAAGAAATCACGTTTTTGGGTCGTCAGTTTTTCAAATTCATAAATCCCCGTTCCATCAATTGAATAAGTAAAGATACCTTCTTTAATAAAAGTAACGCCATGGGGGCGCCTAAACGGTATTTGGATTTCTGCAGATTTTGTTGACCAGATAATTTTGCCGCTGCTGTCTGCTACCGAAATGCTATGAATTTGCCATACTTTCTCTTCATAAATAGGTTGCAGGTAGGTTTTTAAATAAATTGCACCATCGGCCGATTTCAAGAAATCCGCTCTCGTCGGGCCTAAATGATTGGCAATTATCGTTGATATTTCTTCCCCTGCAGAAAGAAAATCGGAAACCCGTTTGAACTCTGCTCTTTTATAAGAATAAAAGAAAAAGGATATTGTTAAAATTGTAAATACGGCGAGAAAATAAGGTGATTTTAGGATTTGAAGCGGAACAATCGAGGGCTTAAGCCTGAGCGGCCTTTTGGCAGGTTGGCGATGCTTTGTCAGCCGAAGCTCATTACCGGCATCCGTTTTAGAATACTCAATCTTATCGATTAATTTTCGCATGAGGAAGATTCCCAAGTGGGGTCTCTCGCCTGTTTCAGCCGAATTTAAAAGATCCGGTTCTTCAGCCCAATTGGGGTCAAAGAAAGGACCTTGATCGATCAGCACAAATGTGATGCTCTTTCTTTTTACAATAGCTTGGATTGTAATATGACTTTGTTGATCCCGGTAACCGTGTGCGATGATATTCGTCGCAGCTTCATCAATGGCTAATTTAAAAGTGTTAATTAGCTTTTCCGCCAGACCGTATTTTCTACCGACCCGATTTACGAATTCACGCAAATCCGGCATATAATCTTGGTGGCCGGGTACTTTAAGTTGCTCTTTCTGTGCGGGTTTAAACAAGATTAGGCCGTTTGATTGGGATTCACCTGTAAAATAGAATTATTCTTAATGCTCCCCAAAAAGATGGGATAATCACATTTTTTCATTAAATATTCTGCCAGTGATTTAGCGCGGTCTAAATTAAGATCGGTTTTATTTATAAAGATAGCAACATTCGAGGTGAGTGGTATTTTGCGAGTATAGCCGGCCGTGGATAAAAGCTCCTTTGCAATAATTTTCCGGGTCAACTTTGCTCCTAAAGCCATATTCCATTTTTTGGCAAACAACTCAGCCCGATGCACCGTTTGATCATTCAGAGGTTGGTGGACAATTTCTGAACCAATTACCATAATTACTTTATCCGTTGCTGCAGGAATAACCGGTTCGTGGGGCATGTGTGTTTTAAAAGGACGCTGCCTGGCCCCATCTGCTTCGACTAATACAATATTTGCGTACTTTTTAAATTTTCGGACAATCTCAGTATTGACTCCAACAAGCCTATCTTCTTTGTAGCGATCTTTGGCAACCATCACAATTTTAAACTCATCAAGCATATAAGTCAATTCTTCACGGATATCTTGGCCGCGATCTTTAAGCAGAACCAACCCCGTATTTGGAAACGGCTCAATCTTGGTGGTGGTTGTGAGGATGACTTTTAAATTAAGATTAACTAATTCCTGGCCGATCTTTTTTAGCAGGGAGGACTTTCCACCGCCTCCGATTACGGAGATAATTTGTCCCTTGAAGCTGTTAATCGAGGAACCCAGCAGTGAGTAAAACGGCATAAAAATATTGGATTTAGATTGTTGACAAGTTTAGAATTTCTGTAAACAAAAGTCAACCTTTGCTATAAAAGAGCAATCAAAAAAATACTTTTCCCTCAGATGCAACTCATTAAGTAGGTTCCTTAAAAATAAGCAAATAAGGTCGGTATTTTCAACCGTCCCTGCCAAATTTCTTGCTGAATTTTCACTTGATTGTCGTGTTCGGAATGTTATATTTATTAGTATTAAACGCAAGAGCATTGAAAAGCGTAATTCATAATTTTATTTTATAAACTGAGTTTCTATAAAAGAGATGAGAATAGAGGGAGAGTTGAATGAACAACGTTGATGTGGATGCAGCCAAAAATCATTTTGCAAATTTAATCGAACAGCAGTTAAATCGTGTTGAATCGATGAAAAAGAGGACGGACTGGGTGGATTACCGGTCCTTACGTCCTATTATTATTGGAATTTGTGGCGGAGATGGAATCGGACCCTTTATCGCAAAGCAAGCCCAGCGGGTTTTAGAGTTTTTACTAAAAGAGCAGCACGGCGCCGGGATGGTTGAATTTCGGATTATCGAGGGTTTGACTATCGAAAAGCGTGCTGAGGTAAGCAAGGCGATTCCCGACGATGTTCTCGAAGAGTTGAAAAAGTGCCATGTTATTCTTAAAGGACCAACTACAACACCCCGTAAAGGCGATCCCTGGCCAAATGTCGAGAGTGCGAATGTAGCCATGCGTAAAGAACTTGATTTGTTTGCCAACGTGCGACCTGTAAAAGTCCCGGCTGACGGCATTGATTGGGTCTTTTTCAGAGAAAACACCGAGGGTGCCTACGCCCTGGGTAGCAATGGCGTAAATGTCTCAGATGATTTGGCCATTGATTTTACCGTCACGACTCAGCAGGGTTCGGAACGGATCATCCGCCTGGCTTTTGAATACGCCAAGAAAAATAATATCGACAAAGTCACCCTGGTGACCAAGGCAAACGTGGTCAAAACCACCGACGGTAAATTTTTGGATATCGGCTACAAAATTGCTAAGGAATACCCGGGCATTGAGTGCGACGACTGGTACATTGACATCATGACGGCCAAATTGATAGATCCAAAACGCAGAACCCAATTTAAGGTGATGGCGTTGCCGAATTTATACGGGGATATTCTCACAGACGAGGCAGCTGAGTTTCAAGGCGGTGTTGGAACTGCGGGCAGCGCAAACATCGGGAAACAATACGCTATGTTCGAAGCCATTCACGGCAGCGCGCCTCGTATGGTCGATGAAGGCCGGGCACAGTATGCCGATCCGGCCAGTATGATTCGCGCAGCGGGTATGTTGAGTAGACATATTGGCTACGAGGACGGAGCCGACAAATTGGAAATGGCCTTGGATATCTGCGGCCAGTTTGAGAAGAAACTGTCCATAACCGGCCGGTCAACCGGGGCCAGCGGCCAGGAATATGCAGACTATATTATGGAAACGCTGCAGAATCCTGAACTTGAATCGAAGTGGAAGAGTTATCAAAGCAGCTAGGATTTTTCGGGGAATCTAAGAGAACTATTGAAAGGTCTTATTCAATAAAGAGTATCCGAATCGCTGATTTTTTTAAGTCAAAATCTGCTTAGCTTTTTAATCTTTCAAAGGTTTATCCGCATTAAAGTTAACCTCACAAAAAGACGACAATTAATTGAATAGGATTTAAGGAGATTTCTTTACCGACCAAGGAGACGCAAATGAGTGCAAGGGAAGTCAATGAATTGATTCGGCAGGCTGCAGACAAAGCCGCACGCGAAACCGATTCCGAACCTGAACCCGGGCTAACGGAAGAGATCAACTGGCCGATTGAAGTAAAGTTGCAAAGAGGTCTCGCAGGGGCGATTTCCAATACAACTCAAATTGGTTACGTCAACGGCGCTAAAGGGTGGTTGATTTACCGCGGATATAATTGTTTTGATTTGGCAGAAAAATCGAGCTTTGAAGAGACGTGTTATTTGCTACTCTACGGAAAACTGCCCAACTCCTCTGAGTTGAACGCTTTTGACGAAAAACTCAAAAAATACCGTACTGTTCCCCAGCCAGTACTCGATGTTTTAAAAATGATTCCCACAAAATCGAGTCACCCCATGTCAGCTTTGGCAACCACTATTTCTATGCTTGGCAATTTAGATGCACAGTCGGAGGACACTTCCGTTGAAAATGAAACCGAAATTTCTCTCAAACTGATTTCACAAATGGCGACGTTAGCCGGGGCCATTGGTAGAATCCGTGAAGGAAAAGACCAGGTGTCGCCAAATCCGGAATTGAGTCATGCGGGAAACTTCCTTTATATGCTAACCGGCAACGTTCCTGACGAAATGAGTGAGCGCATCATGGATGTTTCTCTGATTTTGCACGCCGATCACGGTATGAATGCGTCGACTTTTACAACAATGGTGGTAAATTCTTCTTTGTCCGATATGTACAGTTCAGTCGTCGGCGGAATCTGCAGTTTGAAAGGTCCCTTGCATGGCGGTGCGAACGAACAAGTTGTGCTCAGTTTACAGGAAATCGGCAGCGTTGACAATGTCAATACGTGGTATCAGAAAAAACGCGCAGCCAAAGAGAAAGTGATGGGATTTGGACACCGCGTTTACAAAGCTTACGATCCCCGCGCAAGAATATTTGGCCCCATTGCAAAGCTCCTGGCTGAAAAGAATACTGAAAATAAGATCATTTATGAAATCGCTGCAAAACTGGAAGAAATAGTAGTTTCTGAATTAGGCATGGAACGAAAGATTTTTCCGAACGTTGATTTTTACTCGGGAATTATTTACAAAGCGATGGGCATTGACACGAACATGTTTACGCCTATTTTTGCGGTCAGCAGAATTGCCGGCTGGACTGCACGAGCGTTGGAATATTTGGCCGACAATCGTCTGTTCAGGCCGCGAGCGGTTTACACCGGACCGACAAAAATTGATTATAAGCCTATCGCGGAAAGATAGAAATATTTTTTATTAACGCGTAGGCTGTAAGTAATAGTATTTTGAGAGGGAGGAGAGTTTACCTCCCTTTTTTCGTGGAATTATTGAATGGATTCAATTAAGTATATTGAAAGGACGCAAAGCATGAAAACCGGCGGTGATTTTCTTACCAAACAAATCTGCACCGAAGAGATTTTTACTCGCGAGAAGTTCTCACCCGAACAAGAAGAAATCGCTAAAACAGTAGAAGAGTTTGCACGAGAGCGAATTCGTCCCAACAAGCAGGAGATCGAGAAATACAACAAAGATCTGTCTCTCCAACTGCTGAGAGAATGCGGTGAGCTTGGCCTTTTAAGCGTCGATATTCCGGAAAAGTATGACGGTCTTGGCCTCGACAAAGTCACATCCGCCATCGTAGCGGAAACTATGGGATTCGGGTTATGTGCCTCTTTTTCCGCAACCATGGGCGCGCATTCCGGTATCGGCACCCTGCCGATCGTCTTTTTTGGAAACGACCCCCAAAGGGGAAAATATCTTCCGAAGCTTGGCACCGCTGAGCTGGTCTCCGCCTACTGTTTAACCGAACCCGAATCCGGGTCCGACGCATTAGCTGCGAAAAGCACGGCAGTTTTATCCGAAGATGGCAAAAACTATGTGCTGAATGGTACCAAGCAGTTCATCACCAATGCCAGTTGGGCCGATCTGTTTATCATTTTTGCCAATGTCGACGGTAAATTTACCGGCTTCATTGTCGAGCGCACCACGCCGGGTTTGTCCATTGGGCCCGAGGAGAAAAAGATGGGCATCAAAGGGTCGTCAACCTGCACGGTTTATCTGGAAAATGTCCACGTACCGGTTGAAAATGTTCTGGGAGAAATCGGTCAAGGTGCCGCGATTGCGTTTAACACGCTGAATATCGGCCGGTTTAAATTAGGAGCCGGGACTTTAGGTGCTTGCAAAGCTGCAACTGAGGAAACTCTGCAATACGCTTCGGAAAGAAAACAGTTTGGACAATCGATTAGAAATTTTGATGTCATCAAAGGGTATTTTGCGGATATGGTTATTCGCACATTTGCACTTGACAGCATTATTTATAAAACCGTCGGGCTCATCGACCAAGCTGTCTCTGAAATCGATGAGTCCTCACCGACTTACAACAAAGAAGTTGCCGAAGCCATTGAAAGATACGCCATCGAAGCCTCGATTTGTAAAGTTGTGGGCAGTGAAACCCTGTGGTTTGTAGCAGACAAAGGCCTGCAAATTTACGGCGGCTACGGCTTTATCGAAGAGTATCCTATGGCTTCTGTTTTGCGTGATAACCGTATAGATAGAATTTTTGAAGGAACCAATGAAATCAATCGTCAAATCATCTCGGGTTATTTCTTGAAAAAAGCGCTGATGGAAGAACTGCCGATTAGAGAGAAAATAAAAGAGAATGGCAATGGGCTCGCCGGGATGGATGATCATTTGGACGTTCTTTCTAAGGAAAAACGTGGAATCGAAGCAGCCAAGGCAGCGGTGCTTTATGTCTTTAATGAAGCCATTTGTAAATACGGACAAGACCTTCCCAATGAGCAGCAGATCGGCTCTTTGCTCAGCGATTTGTTTTCGGATATTTATTTGGTGGACAGCGTTCTCAAAAGGGTGATTCAAAAGTTTGCCACTTCTGAAGTCGATCGCAATTGGCTGGCAATTGCCCGCGTTTTTTCTGCTGAAAAGTTCTATGAAATAAGTTCGTCATGCAAAAAAATAATTTCTTCTATTTTAGAAAACAAAGCATTGGAAGATGGACTAAGCGGCTTAGATACATTTGACAAAAAAATGCATTTGACGACAAATGTATTTGAGTTGAAGCGTCAAGTTGCAGAAAATTTGTATGAAAAGAATTAATAAACCTTGTAGGTTTTCAAAACCTACAAGGTTTAAGATCCAAAATAAAAGGAGCACAAAATGTCAAATCAGGATAGATTTACGGTAATAATCGATGCGGCGCGCAGTCCAATCGGCGTTAAAAACGGCAAGCTGGTTGGGATTCGTGCTGATGATTTGGCCGCGCAAGTGATCAAAGGTTTGCTGGAAAGAAACCCGAAATTTCCCAAAGCTAAAATCGAGGATGTGGTTTTAGGGTGTGCTTTTCCAGAAGCGTCTCAGGGCATGCTGATCGCTCGTGGTGTATCAGTTCTTGCCGGTATTCCTGAGCAGGCTGGCGCGAAGGTGGTCAACCGTTTTTGTGGATCTTCCATGGATGCAGTTCACCAGGTCGACCGCGCCATTTTAGTCGGTGACATCGAGGCAGGAATTGGCGGCGGTGTCGAGGATATGTTTTCCATACCCATGGGTGGGTTTAATCCGAGCCTTAATCCGAAATTAGCAGAAATGCAGTTTTACATGGGCATGGGGGAGACCGCTGAGAATCTCGCTAAAGATGGCAATATCAGCCGAGAGGCACAGGATAAATTCGCAGTTGATTCACACGAAAAAGCGCTGGACGCCTTGAAAAACAATCGCTTTGAAAAAGAAATTATTCCGATTCAAGTGAACGGCACAATTGTCAAGCAGGACGAAGGTCCGCGCCAACCTGATTTGGAAAAAATAAAATCACTTGCGCCCGCTTTTCTCAAAGATGGCAGCGTCACCGCAGCTACCAGCAGTCCTTTTTCAATGGGCGCTTCAGCCATGTTGCTGGCCAGTAATGAAATGGCTCTCGAATTAGATTTGCAGCCAAAGGCGAAAATAGTCGCCCGCGCATTCGCAGGTGTCGATTGGAAGCGTATGGGCATGGGCCCAATTCCAGCGACTGAAAAAGCCCTGAAGAGGGCCGGCATGACTATCAACGATATAGACGTGATTGAGTTAAACGAGGCATTCGCAGCTCAATCTATATATGTTATTGAAAAAGCTGGCTGGCCAATGGACAAAGTTAACTTGAACGGCGGTGCTATTGCATTGGGTCATCCACTTGGGTGTTCGGGTGCACGAATTTTAACCACGTTGCTGAACGTCATGGAACAAAAGAAAGCCAGAACGGGTCTCGCCACCATGTGCATCGGCGGCGGTCAAGGAATCGCAACTATCATAGAGAGAGTGTAGGGCAAAAACCTTGCAGGTTTTTAAAACCTGCAAGGTTTAAAGAATGGAGATACAACATGGCAGAAAAAATCGAAAAAGTTGCGGTTCTCGGTGCCGGGGTGATGGGGGCGCAATTGGCAGCGCATTTGTCAAATGCAGGCCTTCCTTCTTATCTGTTTGACATTTCTCAAGAAGTGGCCGAAGAAGGGTTGCAAAACGCTTTGAAACTTAAGCCCGCACCTTTTTATAATCCCAGGACGGCCGGCCTGATCACACCTTGCAATTATGACGACCACATCGAAAAACTCCGCGAAGTAGATTGGGTGTTGGAAGCGGTCGTCGAGCGCCTGGACATCAAGCATTCGCTTTTTAATCGGATGGCGCCATACTTAAAAGAAAACGCAGTGGTTTCTTCCAATACTTCCGGGCTTTCCATAAAAAATATGATGGAAGGTATGCCGGAGAACTTACAAAAGCGCTTTCTGGTGACTCACTTTTTTAACCCGCCAAGATATATGCGACTTTTGGAGATTGTCGCGGGGGAGCAGACCCATCCAAAATGTATTGATTTGCTCTCTGATTTCTGCGAGAGTACTCTTGGTAAAGGCCTCGTCATTGCCAAAGATACGCCCAATTTCATCGCCAATCGCATCGGCACTTTTGGCATGATGCTGAGCTTGAAGTTGGCGCAAGAGATGAAATTGGCTGTTGAGGAGGTAGACAAAATCACTGGAACCATTATCGGGCGGGCCAAGAGCGCGACTTTCCGGACTGCGGATGTTGTGGGCCTTGATACTTTGGCGCACGTTGCCAGAAACACTTACGAATTTTGCCCGGATGATGAGTCTCGTGAAATTTTTCAGGTGCCGGATGTTCTGCAGAAGATGCTGGATAACGGCCAATTGGGACAGAAGACCCGGAAAGGGTTTTATCAAAAAGTCGGTAAAGAAATTCTCTCGTTGAATTTTGAAACGCTTGAATATGGCCCGCAAAAGCAAGTGCGTTTTGACGGCTACCGCGTGGCAAAGGGATTTACTGATACTGCAAAACGAATCAATGCTCTGGCTTATAGCGAGGATGCCGCCGGAAAATTCTTCTGGGAGCTTCTGGCCGGCACTTTGATTTACACCGCCAATCGCGTAGGGGAAATCGCCGATGATATTGTCAACATCGATAACGCCATGAAATGGGGATTTGGCTGGGAGTTCGGTCCGTTTGAAACCTGGGATGCCATCGGCCTCGAGAAGTCGGTCAAACGCATGAGCGATGAGAGCAAGAAAGTGCCTGCCTGGGTTCAGGAGATGCTGAAATCCGGTCAGACTTTATTTTATGCTCAACAAAAAGGACATAAAACCTATTTCGATTTTTCAACAAAAGAGCAACGCACCCTGCAATTAGGGCCTAAACAGATTAATCTGGCTCTTGAAAAAGAAAAAGGCAATGAGCTCAAAAAGAACTGGTGTGCGAGTTTAATCGATATCGGTGATGGCGTGGCCTGTCTGGAATTTCACAGTTCGCTGCAGCCGACCCTGAATCCTATCGATGCGTCAATTATCGATATGATGGAAGCCGCTTTGGAGATTGTGCCGAAAGAAGGATTCAAGGGATTGGTCATCGGGCATCAGGGGCAGAATTTTTCTGCCGGCGCTAATTTGGCGCTGATCCTTCAACTGTGTGAAGCAAAGGATTGGAAACGGATTGAGCAAATCACCAAGACGTTCCAGGATGTGGCTCAGAATTTGAAATTTTCCAACTTCCCGGTGGTTGCGGCGCCGTTTAATTTGTGCCTGGGCGGCGGCTACGAGGCGGCCGCATTGGCAAATCGCATCGTGGCCTCGGCGGAGTTATATTGCGGCCTGGTTGAAGTTGGTGTGGGGCTCATCCCGGGCGCCGGCGGAAATCTCAGGGTATTGCTCAATAACATGCAAACCATGGAGAAAGCCCGAACCGGACCGTTCCCGGTTGCGCAAAAGGCCTTTGAAACAATTGGCTACGCTAAAGTCTCGACCTCGGCGAAAGAAGCCGTCAAACTTGGCTTGTTAACCAGAAACGACCGCATTGTTTTGAATTCCGACCACTTAATTATTGAAGCCAAGCAGACCGTGCTTGAAATGAGCGAGAATTTTGAGCCGCCGCAACCCCGCGAGGATTTGATTCTGCCGGGTGAGGGCGGCAGATTGGCCATTGAAGGAGCTTTGAATGATTTGGTGAAAGCCGGCAAAATCTCCGGGCACGACCGCTTGATTGGCAGCAAACTGGCTAATGTTCTCACCGGTGGTAAAAAGTCCTCCCCAACCTCCCCGGTTGATGAACAGACCATTCTCGATTTGGAACGGGAAGCGTTTGTGAGCCTCTGCGGTGAGAAGCTCTCGCAGGATCGCATGAAGTTTATGCTGAAGAAGGGGAAGCCGCTGCGGAATTAGTGGGTCAAACGATTCCAATCTATCAAAAGGTTAGAGATAATTGATAAACTCCTCGACGCTCAATTCTGCTTGATGAAGAATACTTTTGAGTGTGCCTTTCTTCAAATCAATTACTGACTACAGAAATTCGTAACCGTGTTGGCCTCCGGATCCAAATGCTTGGAGGTTCGAGTCCTCCTGGCGTAGTTAATATCATCTTCTTCATCTGCTCACGCCCCTCTTTAATTGACACCTTTTCCCTGCTCAGTTTTTAACCTAAGCCGTCTCCCCCTTTTGAATCGAATGTCTCTATTCTCCGGATGGAAGAATAAGCCACCACAAGATATTTGGATAAACGGGACAACCCTTTAGCGATTGATTGTGTCTAACCTGATGAATTTCATTTGTCCTTTTAGACCGTTTGATCAAGCCGGAGGAGACCGTCCATGTTCAAAAATTATATCAAAACAGCGATCAGGAATATCCTGGGACAGAAAACATATTCCTTGATTAATATCGCTGGCCTTTCTCTCGGCATGGCGTGCAGCATCCTTATTATGCTGTGGGTGCAGGACGAACTCAACTATGACCGCTTTCACAAAAATGCCGACTCAATCTACCGGGTAGTAGAAGACCAGTATTATTCGGACGGAACCTATCATGTTACCGTGACGCCGTTTCCGGTCGGACCGGCTTTTAAGGAGGAACTGCCGGAAGTCATCGATGCGGCCCGGCTGTGCTGGAACGTCGGCTTTTTGATGCGATACGGGGACAAGGCGTTTTTTGAAACCGGCATCCGACCGGTGGATCCATCTTTCCTCGATATGTTTACCTTTCCGTTTGTCCGGGGAGACGCAGCGACAGCTTTTGAAAATACACGTTCGATTGTCATTACTGAAGAGATGGCGCAGAAATATTTTGGCAATGACGATCCGATGGGAAAAATATTTTCCGCCAACAACAAATATGATTTTGTGGTGACGGGTGTCATGACCGACGTTCCGCCGAATTCATCTCTCGAATTTGATATGCTCATCCCGTTTGAGTTTACCAAAGAGCTGGGGTGGTACAATGAGCGCTGGGGTAGCAACTCGATCCAGACCTATGTACAGGTTGAGGAGAGCAGCGACATCACAGCTGTCAACAAAAAGATGACCGAAATTGTGCATTCCCATAACGAGGAGTCGACGACCGATTTTTTGCTGGCTCCGCTTGTGGATATGCATTTGCATAGCTACTGGGGGTACGGCCATGAAATGGGCAATATTCAGTATGTCTATATCTTCGGCGTTGTGGCCCTGTTTGTATTGTTGCTTGCCTGTATCAATTTCATGAATCTGTCCACGGCCCGCTCCGCTAACCGGGCCAAAGAGATCGGCCTGCGCAAGGTTTGTGGGGCGTTGAGAAGCAGCATTGCCGGACAGTTTCTTGGCGAGTCGATTCTTATGGCTTTTGCAGCGTTGGTTTTTGCAATTCTGTTGGTTAGCAATTTGCTTCCCCTGTTCAATCACATTTCAGGAAAAGAAATCACCTCTGCTGTCTGGGCGCAGCCCGATATTCTGATCGGACTGGTTGTCATCACGCTTCTAACCGGCATCATTGCCGGAAGTTACCCGGCATTGTTTCTCTCAGGATTTGAGCCTGTACGTGTTCTGAAAGGAAAGTTGAAATCGGGGGCAAAAAGCTCTGCGCTGCGAAAAGGGTTGGTTGTCGCGCAGTTCGCGCTCTCGGTCATGCTGATGATCGGTACGGCGGTAGTTTATAATCAGTTTGTGTTTATGAAGAACAAGAATCTCGGTTACGACAAAGAGCACGTTCTTTATATCCGCATGCGCGGCGACATCGGGGAATCGTACCAGGTATACAAGAATGAGCTGCTCAAACACCCGCAGATTCTCGATGTCACAGCCTCACGCCAACAGCCCGCGAGTATCGGCTCTAATTCCTCCGGCGCGGAATGGGATGGCAAAGATCCGGAAAAAGAAGACGTGCTGATCAGCTTCAGCACGGTGGATTACGACTATGTCGAGACGCTGAAGATTGAGATGGTGCAGGGGAGAAGCTTTTCTCCCGAATTCCCGTCCGACCTGGGGACGGATTCAACGGGTGCTTTTGTTGTCAACGAGGAGATGGCGCGCATCATGGGGGTCGAGCCCATCGTTGGCGCGAACTTGTCTTTTATGGGACAGAAAGGAAAGATCATCGGGGTGATGAAGGACTTTCACTATCACTCAGTACGCACGGAAATTATGCCGCTGGCTCTGGCTCTTGGGGATCCTGAGCGACTCGGCTATATCGGTATTCGTATTCAACCCGGCGATATCTCAGTTTCCACAGAGGTGATCCGGGATGTATGGGACAGAATTATTCCGAACTACCCCATCGAATTTAAGTTTCTCGATCAAGAGCTGGATCGGATGTACCGGACAGAAGAGCGCATGGTGGATATTCTGAAATATTTTGCCATTCTTGCGGTCTTCATCTCATGCCTGGGACTTTTCGGACTGGCGTCGTACATGGCGGAACAGCGCACAAAAGAGATTGGCGTCCGCAAAGTGCTGGGAGCGACGGTGACGAATATCGTCATGCTGTTGTCAACGGAGTTTGCCCGCTGGGTACTGCTCGCCAATCTCGTCGCCTGGCCGGTGGCGTATGTAGTTATGACCAACTGGCTGCAAAAGTTCGCCTATCGCGTGGAACTTGGCTGGCTGACTTTCATATTCGCGGGAGTTCTCGCGCTTGTTATCGCCCTGCTGACGGTAAGCTCGCAAGCTTTGAAATCCGCTGTTTCTAACCCGGCTGAAGCGTTGCGGTATGAGTAAAGAATTGTATGCTATAGTTTTGCGAACAACGTTTGGTGTGCGAGGCCGGAAGTTAGGGTCGAACCCCGTCTGATTAGTTTTATACCTGTGATGGGTTACATTTCATAAAGAAACTTGATGTTGTTAGATTTTTAACCATGGCCGAGAAGTCAAGAATCAACTTTTCAAGTTTATCGTCAAAAAGTTCCCCGGACAACTCATCCATGAATATTTTTTTGTATTCCAATGCTAAGACAAGCAACCGATCGTAATTTGCCTGGCTAAGTCGCCGAGCCATATAACCGCCCTCAAAAAGGGCATTTTCCATCACACGAATCGGATATCCATTGATTCGTGTAAGCGATAATTGTTCAATCAATTTTTCAATCCCCGAACCAAAAAGATTCCGATTAACAGCTTTTGTCCCAACATTAATTTCCGGCTTGGGATCTTCGAACCAGGCCAGAATTTCCTCTCTTTGATAGCAGTACGAGTGCATATCAAAGATTACGGCATATCTATTCTGCTGCAATAGATACGCAGTGACAATATCTATGAGATCATGAAATTCATTATGTTTCATGATAGGGATAGTTCGTTCTTGTTGAGTTAACTTTTGCCTCCAGATTTTCAATCCCCAAGATTTTTCTTTAGTATCATAAATAGCCCGGAAGGGTTCTCTGTTTAGATCATATTCAAAACGTGATTCCCGGCCAATAATTTGCATAGGAAAGTCCTTTATGAACCGGTCTGTGAAAGGGTCTTCCTCTCGAAAACGGTCCGCTTTACTAACCATCATTTTCTCTAGCACTTCGGGTCGGATTCGTTTTCCGGCATGCATAGCAACGCCAGCAAAAAATGTGGGTTTTAGAAAATGAAATTCCGAAGAGCCCAATACAGTGATACCGGAGAATGGTAATTCATTCTGTTCCAATTTCTGTTGTATCTCCTTAAGCGAATAACTTTTTGCTACTTTCATATCCATCAACTGTTGGGCTATGATGTCCTTTTTTTCTAGCTGCACTCAAAGTTGGGACTAAACCTCCACCAGCGCTGACGTTTATGACAGAACTGTCCGAGACTCGAGTAATTGTCCCGCTGTACTTTCCCAGAAGTGCGAATGGATTAATATTGACTTTTTTTAATTGCAATGAGATGTCATCTTTGATTACTGGAAATATATCATGCGGAGTGTCGACGTATTCCTGAACGACCCACGCTTCATCATAAAGATGTTCACTCATAATTTTTTCCCAGGTCCCCTGCTCTGTCTCCCGTCCAAGATACACATCTTTGCCGCCATAAGAGTTTGCAGGCTTGAGTACGAGAAGATCTTTGTTCTCAATAATAAAATCTTTAAGATGAAAAGAAGCATTCTTGTACGTGACTTTTGTGTCTGCCAATATTTTTGTCCACGGGATCGTTTTCTTGATCACATTTAGTTCGTTTTCTGAAAAAATCCCCTGGAAACGTGGATCTGTGATGAGAGCAAGCACTTTTTTATTTCCAACGATATATGACCGAAATGAGTTACAACAGCACACTAAACCATCTTTGATGCTCTGGACAAATTCAGCAACCTGATCCCATTTTTCTAACAGTTCACGAGTAATGACTCGTTTGTAGACCAGATGTACTTCCCGACCATCGGCAAGTGCCTTACCAGCGCTTATTTTAAAATTAAGCGGACTGCTGACAATAGTTTCGTAACCTCTTTGTTCAAAGTATTTCTTCAAAAGATGAAATTCCGAAAACGTTGAGACATTATCCCAATCCACAATCGCTATAACAGGCTTGGCAGGCAAAGATTGCGAATTGTTACGAAATTCATTATAGCAGGTGAGAAGAGCTTTGAGGAGTAGACCTTGCCGGTCGATATAATCGATTTTCCACTGACTTAGAAATGGATAGTCCTTGAACAATTCTTTGAATCCATCTTCCATTACGTCTGAATAGGCAAGTCCCGCCGGAGAGTCACAATTGAATTCTAAAAACTTGACCGAATAGTTATTTAAAAATGCATCAAGTCGACTAATGACCAGGGGTGTATTGTAGCCAGGATTAATGGCAAAGAGTTCGTTCTCCATGTCACTGAACTTCATGATTCGGCGCACGACCTCATCAGACATATAAAGGTGAATAAATTTATTCAATGCACTACTTATTTGATCCACGGCATAGATTAACGTTTGTGTTTGTTTCGGGGAAACAAAATTCGGCTTTAATAGTGTGGGCATGGGCTTGCCGTTAAAGAGGCACATATGGTCAATGAGATATTTGTTAAGGAATTTGAGCTGCTTGGCTGAATTACTCGCACTCTTTGCCTGATGAATCAAATAGGACATATTAAGGATTGCAATTTGATCAAGCATACTAGTTTCCCAAAATCTATATTTGAAATGAGATTACCATTTGCATGCTCTAAATATAAAAATATTCCGCCAATTCTATAATTTATTCAAGCAAGAAAAACTCATGGGGATTGGAGTTTGAAAAATCTTATAATATCTTCACAAATTAAGAATTCCGCGGGTGT
>JADFPY010000012.1:0-1538 GCA_022562085.1 candidate division KSB1 bacterium
TTTGGGTCTTCCATAGCACCAATGGTTTCCCATGAGTAGTGATGGTGAGATGGGTAGGTGGAGTGTGCGATGGAATGCCAGATCTTTCGTCCGTAAGGTTGATTTTCCCCTTGTCGCTTCTCATTCTGAACTACGCCGCGTTGTTCGTCAAGCCTTTCTTGGTCAATTACGCCAAGTAGATGGCCCATACGATCCGACTCCATCCAGAGTGCGACATCCAAGGCCGAAGTAGGCACATTTTGAAAGTAGTTAGTTCGGATCCTTGTTGGTCGTACCGTTCAAATCCGTAGCGCCAACTCGCTCTAAAGCCTGAAAATAGTCATCGTTAAAGTGTTCGCTACCGTTGAACATGAGATGTTCAAATAGGTGGGCAAAACCGGTCTTTCCGGATTTTTCGTTTTTTGACCCCACATGATACCAAACGTTCACCGCAACAATCGGTGCTTTGTGATCCTCGTGCACAATGAGGGTAAGTCCGTTCTTAAGTACGAACTTCTCGTAAGGTATATCAATCTTCGCGGGCGTTTCCCTTGTCCGCACCAGAATTGGCAAACAACAACGCAGGTATTAGGAAGCACACAAGAATGACCAAGATGGATTTGTGTCTCAACATGGTTCCTCCTTTTATTTTTGGTAAAAGATTGAAAGTGGATTTCTTAACAAGATATTAGCACCTGAACACGAGAACACTTGACCACGAAAACACTTTAACCACACGTTGGGCTTACATCCCCTGCGAACTATTTAGCGTAAGGGTTGTTATGAAATTTTATGAACCACTTAAATTTTTCTGTTCCTGGCAGCAAAATTGAAATGATTAAAATATTTTTCCCATAAAATTTCAGAAGATGAGAATTCATTGTTGCCGTAAAAATAATCCAAAATCACTTCTTTTAATCTAGCAAGCTCTTTAATGTGAGACTTAACCGTTATACAATCAAGAGTTAGAGAAATAAGTTCTAAGGCTCTACCAACAGACTTCAGACAATATTTTTCATTATTCTTTCTTTTCCAATTCAGTGCCCGGCTGATCTCGCTGCCTATATTTGCCATTTGTTCTGACAAAGACATCTGGGCCCAACGCCCTTCTGCAAGACTCTTATGTTGAAATTCCATTACTTTACCTTTTTATCCATTTATTTGTTATATCAATAATTTTCTTTCGAATTGATTCGTCTTCCACGGCACGACTATTATTTCCCTGAGTGGGTCTTATATTAATCATCGAGTCATATTCAATAAAATCTTCGCCTTCCATCTCAGGGTAATAATTTATTCCCCAAAGATTCTTCAGTTTTGATTCTCTCTCGATGCAATACGCTTCAAGATCAGAATGCAGCTCCGCATCAATGGCTACTATTCCCAGATCAACATCAACGACAGCTTTAACCATCTCTCCAAAACCAACCTCTGCTATTGATTTTAATTCATCAATTGTTATTTCTTTATCCAATATTGTCATTCTTTCTTCTCCTGATAAATTAAGTAGTGTTTTAGGGCCGCTCCGGCTCCTCGCCCTGAAAAACGGGTCTCGCCCT
>JADFPY010000012.1:1545-37373 GCA_022562085.1 candidate division KSB1 bacterium
AGTCATGTTAGTAAAAACCTGAATAAATTTAATCGACCTTTATGAAAAGGGCACAGCCAACAAATGACTGAGCGACTCAACGCGCAAATTGCGCGGAGGTGGCGACGCCTTAACGGTCAGGCATACAGGGCTTGGTGCGCCTCCTTCCCGACTTCATTATTATATTATTTAAGGAAAGTCGGGACGGGGTCGCCCTCCGCAACTGTAATTAGTACAGCGATTCCTAATTATTATTTCAACAGGTAATCGTATTTGTTGTCTCTTCAATGCTGCGTCAGTCATTAAAAGTCATTGATGGTCATTGTGTCATTAAGCCAATGACAATAAGTGACTTTAATGACAACTAAATGACGACTCGAAGACGGATTTTGCGATCCTTTGTAGGAACACTTAATTACGCACGTTATTTAGGAATCACACTACCGGCTCTTGTTTCATTTTCATAGAACTTTTGACAATACTACGACAACGTTCAAGTACGCCTTAGCGCAGAACGTCGGCACTGCTCAAAGTCCCGCATTCGTCCGAAATTAGAAATCGCGCACGTGAAACGCGTCGGCTGAATATGCCTTGGGCTTAAAAAGTTGTGATTCACATAAAACTGGGCAGGAATAAATCTTTTCTCTATAAATTCTTTTCACTCACCGCTTTATTCAACTCACACTTACTACACGTTTTACCACCATCACCCGGAGTAAATTGGCGAACGACTTTCGTGGCAGTAAAAATACCGGCAATGAGCACGACTGCAAAGACTACGATTTCCTGAACGCCCATTTTATCCAAGTCCTAAAAGTTGTCCACCCTGATAAACTACCAGGGAGCCGAGGTAAGCGAGAATGGTCATGTAAGCAATCATGATAAACGGCCAGCGCCAACTATTTGTCTCCCGCCTGACAACTGCCACGGTTGACATGCACTGACAGGCTAACGCAAAAAAGACCATCAATGAAAGGGCGACGAGGGGTGTATAGACCGGCTTTCCGGTTTCCGGGTGACGCTCGTTACGCATTGCTTCTCTTAAAGTAACGGAAGTTTCATCCGCGCCTTCCACATTATAGATGGTCGCCAACGTGCTCACCAAAACTTCCCGCGCCGCGAAGGAGGTAATCAAAGCGATCCCTATTTTCCAGTCGAAGCCGAGCGGCTCGATGACCGGCTCGATGACTTGACCGAGTTGGCCGGCAAAGCTCTGTTTGATGGCTTCGCTCGAGCTGATATCGGTTTGCGGTTTGGGGTAGGAGGCCAGAAACCAGAGTACAATTGAAATAGCCAGAATAATTTTCCCGGCGTCCGTCACGAAGATTTTGGCGCGTTCATATACCTGCAGAAATGTTCGATGCAAAGAGGGACGCCGGTAGGGGGGAAGCTCCATGATGAAAGTCGAAGGTTGTTGCTTTTTTCCTTTCGAACGTTTTAATACAAATGCAGCGGCGATGGCTGCCACAATCCCCAGGAGATACATCGCTAATAAGGTCAGGCCTGGAAGTGAGAAAATGCCCAGCACGGAAATGCTTGGAATGAAGGCGCCTATCATCAGCGCGTAGACCGGCAGGCGGGCGCTGCAGCTCATGAGGGGAGCGATCATAATTGTGATGAGCCGTTCGCGTGAGTTTTGAATCGTACGGGTTGCCATGATTCCGGGGATGGCACAAGCGAAGGATGAAAGCAGCGGAATCACCGAGCGGCCGCTCAGTCCGGCTCCCCGCATAAAACGATCCATCATAAAAGCAACCCGGGCCATATAGCCGGTGTTTTCCAGGAGTGAAAGAAAGAAAAATAGAAACATGATTTGAGGAAGAAAAATCAGGATTGCGCCAACCCCGGCGATGACGCCATTCACAAGCAGATCTTCAAGCACCCCGTCCGGCATGAACGCTGACACTTTCTGACCAAGCCAGCCGATGAAAATTTCGATGCCGTTCATTGGAACCGCGGCCCAGGAAAAGATCGCCTGAAATATCAAGGCGAAAATGAACAGAAAAATAAATGGTCCGGCCAAACGGTGCGTTAGCACTTTATCGATTTTTTCATTAAGACGGCGTTCTCTCTTTGCCTGGCGAACGCTTTTCCTGCAGATGTCGTCTATCCACTGGTAACGCAATCGGGTTTCCAACATCGGCCAGGGAACATTCTTTCGGGAAAGATTTTCACGGGATTGATTCACCACAGTTTGCAGTTTTCCGTTTGGTTCATAGTGATACCCGATCCAGATATCGAGCGCTTTGTCGTTTGACAGTACGCGCAGGGCTTCGGAGCAGCTTGCGGGTGAAGTGATATGTGTGTTTTCTTTCAACCAATCACAAATTGGCGCCGTGGCTTTTCGAATTTCATCATCAACCCGCAGACCGGCATTTTGAACAGAGTTTCTATCATCTTCAGCCAGTTCAAAGATTTTTTCGCGTAATTTCTGTATCCCATTTCTTTTATTTGCAGCAATCGGCACGACCGGAATATTGAGTTCTTTAGAAAGCGTTTCTACATCGATCTCGAGCCCCTTCGTTTTTGCAGAATCCAGCATATTCAGGGCAAGCAGAACCGGAGCTCCGAGCTCGATAATTTGAGTGACAAGGTACAGATTGCGACTCAAATTGCTGGCGTCCACCACGACTACAGTCAGTTTCAGATTCCCGATCTCAGCCGAGCGGCCGGTAATAATGTCAGAAGCGATTTTATCGTCTAATGACTTCGGCACAAGACTGTATAAACCCGGCAGGTCATAAATTTTCACTTGTGCCCTATTCCCGCCTTTGAGCATTCCGGTTTTTTTCTCGACAGTTACACCGGGGTAGTTGGCGACTTTCTGCCGCAACCCGGTCAAGGCGTTAAATACCGAGGTCTTGCCGGAATTTGGATTGCCAACAAGGGCAATATCGGTCTGGGTGTTTTTAGCTTTTATCTCTTCCATTATTCGATGGTATTTTCCTCTCTATAAGAACATGTTTGGCTTCGGAACGGCGCACTGAAAGATGGTACCCGCGCACATTCAGCTCCATCGGATCTCCCAGTGGTGCGAATTTAACCAGCTTAACGCGGGTTCCCGGTGTTAGTCCCATTTCCATCAGGTCGGACGAATTTGAGTTGTTTTTTTGAATTGAGATAACAGTCCCTTCCTCGCCGGGTTTGAGACGCTCAAGTGGAATGGTGTTCTTCGCATCTTGAACTGGGGATTCATTCGTTGGTAAGTGATTTAAGTCTTCCTTGGGTCGTTTGCTTTTAACTAAAAATATAGTTAGGGCTGCAATCAAAAATCCCAGAATTCCCTGAAGCCCAAGAAAGCCCGCGACCTTCAACAAGGCGAAATTCGGACTCACAAATCTGACCAGCCAGCCGGCCGATTCGTTTAACAGCGAAAAAAGAAAACCGGAGACAATAAATGCAACTTTGGTTTTGAAGGAGTAGGGCGCAAAAATGAGCAGATGCGTTAAAAGCAGGACCACGAATGCCATCATCGGGAGATGGGAATGGGTTACTTCCAGCATCGACTGGTAAGTGCGCGGCATTTTGAATTGCTCTTCGGAACCTAAGTAATAATCTTCAACCGACTGCGGCGTAAAGTCCATCCGGGCAAAGTATAAAGCGAAATTTGTTACCCAAAATCCGGTTAGAAGTAAGAGTGTGCAAAGTATGGTCAGCTTCATCAAGGGCTGGCTTTGAAAGCCGCCGTTCTGCATGTACTTCAATTTAATTTCCCCTTTGCAATTGCAACTTCGTAAATTGCCAGCATTTTCCTAACCCCCTGGGTAATCGCCTGTACGGATAATGTGGCTCCCGTAATGTTGTGGATGTCGCGTTTCGGCCAGAGCTTGTCACTTAATATTTTGTCAGTAAACAGTGCAAACCAATTGGAAGTGGGAAGATAATCTAAGGGTTCGTAAAATGCAAGAACCTCGACGAATTTTATTCTTGCTTTTTTGTCTAAAACAACCATAAATGTCTCAGGTTTCGTGCGTACTATATTCGTTTCGAAGAAGGCGTATCCTGTTATCGAATCTGCTTTTTCTCCCTCATAAAAAGTAACGATTTTTGATTCGAGTTTTGTTTTGGCTAATCTTTGGATCTGATTGACTTGTTCATCCGTCAGAAACAGCGTTTTTCGCTCAATCGAAACCCCGTTAGGAAAAGCTTCCTGCAGCGCCTTTTGCTGGGTTTTGAAAACCTGAGCATGACTTGATTGAATTGAGAGAGTAAACAGAGTCGTACAAATAATTCCAAAGAACAAAATACCATTGTGATCGCGACGCTTCTGGGGAGAAATCTTGTTAATTCTTCCATTCCTAACAAGATTTCTCGCTTTCGCTCGAAATGACACTAATTTAGTTAATCCTTTGTTTACCATCAAAATAAATATGTCACCGCTAAATTGAACTGGTCGACATTTGTATTCGCTTTATTATCCCGATTTATATAATCCATTTTAAAGGCCACATTCGGATGAGGTTTGTAAGTTAGGCCGAGAGTTAAATTCGATCGTTCCATTTCCGGATTTCTTGAGAAGCCCGTTGGAACATCTTTCTGTGTGTCTAGTTTTTCATATTGAATAAACGGCGCAAGGTAGTGAGTGCTGCTTCGGGCAATCAATGGTAAGATGTCATAAGCCGCAGTTACGTAAAACCCGTGTTGAGCTTCGCCCACCGAGGCGGGACCGGTAAGTCCAAGCTCAACATTTAGAGCCGTAACGTCACTAATACGTGATTGCGCATAAAGGCCGCGAAACTCAAATCCATTGCGGGCAAACATAAAGTGTAATGAGAAAAGTTTTAACAAAGCATCGATATCTTCGCCTGAAGAGTCGACTAAGGTCTGACCGGTATTTCCGAGAAAAAATGACCCTCCGAAATCAAGACCGGGGATGCCGGCGTAATTAAGTCTGCCGGTAATTCCTAAATCTTCGGCAATTGCTTTGGCGCCGTTTTGACGGCCGTTTCGAATCCCGTTTGAAGAAAACTTGGCAGCATTCAGACTTTCGGTTACAAACAGTTTGTAGGCTAAACCTTTGGAGGTTTCCCCAAGAATCCCAAAGCCATTGGTGCGCCAGGTAGTTGGAATGATACGCTGCTCGGTTTCGGGTCGGAGAACCCCGTGGTATGTCGGCGGCTCGTGCAGCTCATTAGTAATACCGACTGGCGGTAAAACCATGCCGGCCCGGATATTGAACATTGGGCTTAATTGTGCTTCGATGTAACCAAACTCTATAGAGACCGAACCTGGAGAGCCTGGTGCCGTCTTTCCATGCTCGAACTCAATTTCTGCATTAAACAACAGCCAATCGTTGAAACGAAACCCCAAATAGGTGACGTGTCTTAAGAAATCAAAAGTGTTTGCCTTGCGGGAAGGAAAGCCATCGTCCTGTTGTCTGGAAAAATTTTCGTAGATGATTTCGCCATAACCTGCAATTGAAATACCGGGATCGGTTAAATTGTAAACAGAGGAAGCCGCAGGTCCCATGCCGTAGCGGCTTTCATATTTGGCTTCCGCAACTGTGCCAAGTTTTGCTCTTTCAAGTTCTTGCGTTAAGATGTCAATCCGCCGCCATAATTCTCTGAGCGTATCTTGTTTCGTTGATTGCTGGGCAGATAGTAGGCTGCTTAAAAAGAATAGGAAAATTCCCGAGATCAAATATTGTATTATTTTCATAAATTAATAATCGTTCCGATTATATTTAAGTATTTGTTTAATTGGCATTTAGGACAATAAATAATACAAATATTTTAAATGAATGTCAAGAAGATTATGACTATCTAGTGGAGCGTTTTCGAAATAACATTGCAATGGGTCGGTGTGATGTGTTTGGGTGTTAGAAGTGTTAGAGTGTTAATGACTTTTCTCCTAAGTTATTTTATTTAGATACTTGAATCCCTTAACACCTTTAACACCTGAACACCTGAACACCTGAACACTTCTTTCCTCAATGCTACGCTATTTACAGAACGTTGCACTAGTGCATCTCTGAGGTCATTTTTATCGATAATGAAAGATTTTTACATTTGATGGAGGCCTTTACTTGCTTTTCAAAATGAAAATCCTTATTTTCAATATGCGAAATAAACCAAATGAATGATTTTACTAGGTTGCAGTTAAATTGAAAGAACTATTACTCATTTTACGCTGGTCGGTTTTTCTATTCTATTTTGTCTCTTTTGTTTATTATCTCCTCTATTTCAGTAACAAAAATAGTCGAACAGCATTCCTCATTCGAGCCTGGCTAGGAATTTCTATTAGCGTTCACACTTTGTATTTGATTCTCTTGAGTTTTAGATTAAATCATTTACCTGTTGGCAATCTGTATCAAGTACTCACCACTCTGGCCTGGCTTTCGGTACTAGTTTATTTTGTTTTAGAAATTCGACTAAAAGAGATGATAATGGGTGTTTTCTTATTGCCGATAATTTTAATTTTACATGCAATCTCGTGTATATTTCTGGATATAGAGCAGCCTTTGGCAGAAGTGCTTACGACAATCTTATTTGAAGCCCATGTACTGATTCTCATTTCGGCCTATGCAGCATTCGCAATCTCGTTTATCACCAGCATCATGTATATTCTGCTTTCCAGAGAGATTGAATCGAAAAAGCCGGGAATATTTTTCCAGCGTCTACCATCACTGGAATTCTTCGATAAATTGAGCAATCAGGCGATTAACATCGGTTTGATTCTGGTTTCTTTGGGAATTTTGCTTGGGGTTTATATGGGCATCGACATCTGGGAAGGTGAGTGGATCTTGGATCCGAAGCTGCTTGCCGTACTTGTTTCCTGGGCCATTTATCTGGCTCATTTCGTTACCAGAAAGACTGTGGGTTGGCAAGGCCGGCGAGCTGCAATTGTTTCAGTTATTGGTTTTAATTGGCTTCTTTTTTCGTTTATTGTTGTTAGTTTGTTTTTTTCGAAATTTCATAGTTTTCAGTAAAATGTCAATATTTGTTTTCGGCTTTAAGCTGCCTCAGGAACAGAAAGCAGCGCCTGCCTTTTCACTTTCATCGAAATTCATCGAGAAGTTTTCGGCCTCTGCTGATGAACTTTTTGTTTTGACATCCGACTATACGATTGAGATTTTCGCCATATCTGATAAGCGAGAGGAGCTGGTCTCGCAATTTATGGATACTATCCAACACGAGTGGCATCTGCCCCAAGAAAATTTTAAGAAAGATTTTTTTCAGAAGGTCGGTTCGGAGGCGGTGTCGCATTTTTTTAAACGCGTTATCGGTGTTGGGCAACCTGCTGATATAAATGAGTCACTGCGCGAGTTTTGTGATGTTTTTGAGTTGGCAAGAGAGAGGAGTCTCACAGGGCCTTTTTTGGATAGGCTTTATCAAAAAGGAATTTGGCTTTCAGAAAAAGTTCGTATCGAGTTGAGTTTACAAGAGAACGGTACCACCACCGAGTCAGTGGTCACTGAGCTGGCTCAAAAAATATTTGGTAAACTCGACGATCATTCTGCCTTGATCGCTGCTAGCTCCGCTGAGTGTGAAAAGTTTGTTGAGAAACTTAGCGAAAAAAATATCGGTCATTTATATTTTTTGGAACTGGATAGAGAAGGCATCGAGGGGGTTTGCGAGAAATTTCGTGGCCATAGCATCACAATTGAGCAGATGGGTCAGGTTTTGCAATCTATTGATTTAATTCTTGTTTTTGATAGCGGCTTTGAAAAATTGCTACCTGCCGGGGAAGTTTCTCGGATTATGAATCAACGTAATAATGCTCCCTTATTTTGGGCAACCCTTTCTTTCGCGCACGAGCAGCAAAGTAAACTCTCCAACCATTACAATGTTTATTATTATGACCGTGCCGATTTGGAAAATATTGTCGCTTCAAATTTAAAAAAGCAGCAAAAAAGCCAGCGCACAGTTGAAAAATTACTCGAAAACGAAGTTGAGAATTTTATTAAATGGGTTCATTCGGAGGAACTGTTTCGCTTCGGCAATATCATCGGGAGGAGCCGGGCCATGCAACGGATACTCGATCTCGTGGCTCAGATCGCCCAAACCGATATCTCAGTCCTGATAGACGGTGAAAGCGGTACCGGGAAAGAGTTGGTTGCCATGGCGATTCACGAACACAGCAGAAGAGCGAAAAATCCATTTATCGTTGTGAACTGTGGCGCGATGGCCGAGAGTTTGTTAGAGAGTGAACTGTTTGGCCATGTTCGGGGTGCTTTCACTGGAGCCATCGGCAACAAGAAAGGTTTGTTTGAAGTGGCAAACCACGGTACTATTTTCTTAGACGAAATCGGCGAAACCTCCCAGGCAATGCAGGTAAAGCTGTTGCGATTTTTCCAGGCGGGCGAAGTCAAACCAGTCGGCAGTAACAATACGCTTACTGTAGACGTCAGGTTGATTGCGGCAACAAATAGAAATCTGGAAAAGCTGGTTCAGGAAGGGGAGTTTAGACAAGACCTTTTTTATCGTTTGAACGTTATCCAAATAACTATCCCCCCTTTGCGTGATCGTAGAGAAGATGTTTTGCCTCTCGTGGAGTTTTTTAGTAAAAAATATGCCAATAAAATACAAAAGCCGGTTAAAGGAGTGCATGACGATGTTGAAGAGGTCTTGTACCAATATCATTGGCCAGGCAATGTGCGTGAACTCGAAAATGCAATCGAACGCGCGGTCGCTCTTGCCAGGGGCAGCCAGATCGGCCTCACGGATTTACCGCCGCAGATTGTGGCAACAGAAAACCGACTTGCTGCGACTGAGGTGGATGACAAAGAATTGTCTCTGCAAGAGCTTGAGAAAAACCATATCGCCAAAACCCTCAAACAGTACAATTGGGAGTACGAACGCGTCACCAGAATATTAGGCATCGGCCGAACAACCCTCTGGCGGAAAATGAAGGCCTATAATATTTCGAATTCGCTACCCCGGGCTGCCAAACACCTCAATTAATACGCGCCATACTAATTAGAATCTTTCCATCTAATCAGGCAAAATCTTCTCCTGCTGCAACTTGAGGCTCCTTTTCGAATTGAAATCACATTTTTTAAGTTGAAAATATTTCAGTGTATTGTTACAACCTAATTCAGTAATTCACTAAAATAAGCGATAAACTATTGATTCCAATGGATTGTATTAAATTGGGATTGTCTAATCCTACTTAGCAAGCTTAAATTATTGAAAATATTGAGTATACAATTTAGCGAGTCACAAATAAGCAACAAATTTGAAGAAAAACGGTCAAAAAACCCGCTATCGTTCGATTTGTGTAAATTGCGTGAATCAGCTTAGTTTAAAAAATCTTGCCTATATCCGGATGCCGATAAACTTCTTAGCACTTTTCGGTGAGAACGCTAATGCCAAATTTAATAAGCCAACCTGCAACCCAGAAAGAAGAAGTAAAAGAATAAAAGAGCCAGAAGGCAAGGGACAGAAATCCTACGCTTAATTTCACCCAAGGGCGTTGCCAGCAGGGATTCTTGTATTCTTTTCGTAGGTTTTGAAGAAACAAATCAACCGGTATCACCGAGGGTGATTGTGCTATTTGTTGTTTAAATTGCTTGACTCTATTCGTTATATTATTAGACAGGTAAGTTAGATGGCAGTCATAGAGAAAGAAAAGAAAAAAGAAAATACAACTGGCAAGCACATTCTGCCATCAAGGCCAGCAAGAGCCAGCCCATCTTGGCCGACAAACCAACTCTGACGATATAAAGGATTACAACAACCAACACGGCGATCAGCAATCCGACGATCGGGATAAAATTCAGCAGAAAGATAAGCAGCACCGAGATGGCCACGAACTTCGCACCGAACAGAAACAGCACAACTAAAGTGAGGCAGCGCGGTCCCGAAACTCATAGGTGCATTGGTACTGAAATAGGCAATGATTTTCTTCAAGGTTTCCTGTAACCGGACGACTTCCCCAGCCCATGCTTGCTCTCCGACCATCCCAAAAAGACCGGAGCGAGATTGCACGATAAACATGAGGAGTATCAAAGCGAGCAGCGTCTCCGAGAGGATCGCGCGAATAGCGCCAAGCCCGGCACCCTTCGCCGCAAGTTTGCCGATGTCGTCTGCGGAAATACTTTCCAGCCCAAATCCGAATTTTGACATCAGTTGGAGAATCGGTCCGCTGACCTGGCTGAATATTCAAAATGATTTCATCAAAGCAAGTTAATGCTCTTGAAACTTGATCTTTTTTTTGGAGGAAAATAAAAAAGTACACGTTACGAGTTTAGCCCTTTTCAAGATAACCCAAGTAAGCTGAAAGATCAGGTTTTGAGAGTATTCATTTTTAGAGCAGGAAGGCGGTAATCGATTTTTACAGATATTCCGCTACCGCTTCTCCATCCCATCCAACAGAACGGGTGACTCCATTCCGCAAGGGCACTCTAAGCCCGCGTCGCGTCAGGATTGGGGAAGCTCGGCAGACGCACGGACCGGTCGTCCGGTGAGACCTTGGCCAAACAGAATCAATATCGCAACGATGCCCCATGACAGGCCCACCACCACGCCGCCGTCGATGATACCCCGCCATGGCTGGGGCAAACGACGAACGAGCACCACGAGTGTGACAATACCGAGGACCATGGACCAGGAGGTCATCAGACGCCTTCGCGTCGCGTGGAAAAGGCCCATGCAGAAAAGTGGAGCCCAAAGTGTCTGGTATAATTTGGCCTGGAACCCCAGGTGCTGAGCTCGAGCCACCACCCGGGGACAAAACGACTGTTGAAACGCGCGGTATCCCTCAGCATATACGTTTGCGACCACCCAAACCCCATAGAGCAGCATCTGCCACCATGTAAGTGAGCGATCTAAGATCGGTTCCAACGCAGCCGGGGTCAGACGCCACACCGCACTAAGCAAAAGCGCGACCACACCCACGATGCCCCAAATCGATCCCACGCTGTAATTGGTACGCTTCTTACTTGAATCGAACACGATCGGTGACCCCCTCGGGACAATTTTGGGATTTACAATGTATTGAATGCCTCTGATATCGCTGAAATGCTGTTGGCAATAATTTGTTCATCATGAGCCAGTGATACAAAAACAGCTTCGAACTGTGAAGGTGCAAAATAATATCCCAGTGTTAACATGCTGTGGAAAAACCTCCTATATCTTTCCGCATCTGATGTTTTAGCGGATTTTAAATCAAGGACTTCTTGACCTGCGAAAAACAAACTCAGCATGGAACCCACCCGGGCTTGGAAAACAGGTACTCCAGTTGACTCAGCGGCTTCTTTTATACCGCTGGCGAGCTGATTTGCAAGAGAATCCAATCGGTTGTACGTTTCTGTTTTTTTTAAGACTTTCAGGGTTTCAAGGCCCGCTGTCATGGCGACCGGATTCCCAGACAAGGTACCGGCCTGATATACAGGCCCGCTCGGCGCTACTAGCTCCATAATTTCCTTTCTTCCTCCATAAGCGCCAACCGGAAAGCCACCCCCTATTATCTTTCCCAAGCAAGTTAAGTCTGGCAGTACATCGAAAAGTGACTGGGCTCCACCGTAAGCAACACGAAACCCCGTAATGATCTCATCAAAAACGAGCAGTGAATTATGAGCCTTGGTAATTTCTCTCAGCCCTTCTAAAAAACCCGATTGAGGTGGCACCACACCCATATTACCAGCTACCGGTTCAACGATGACAGCTGCAATTTTGTCAAGGTATGTTTCAAATAATTGTTTTACAGAATCGAGATTATTGTATTGGGCCAGTAGGGTATCCTCTACGGCTGCTCGAGGCACGCCTGGACTGTCCGGCAGTCCAAGGGTGGTCACGCCCGAACCGGCTTGCACAAGGAGCATATCGGCGTGACCGTGGTAGCATCCTTCAAATTTTATGATTTTGTCGCGTTTGGTATACGCCCGGGCCAGCCGGAGTGCGCTCATGGTAGCTTCCGTTCCGGAATTAACAAATCGCACCATCTCAATTGAAGGTACCGCCTCGACGACCCTGTTTGCTAGCTCAACTTCCACCTCCGTTGGCGCGCCATAGCTCGTACTGTTTTTGATGGCGTTTTGAACGACCTTCATCACTTGAGGATCCGCATGGCCCAATATCATGGGTCCCCATGAACAAACGTAGTCAACATAGCGATTACCATCAACATCGAATAAGTACGGGCCTTCAGCGCGAGAAATGAATAGAGGCGTTCCTCCCACAGCCTTAAAAGCCCGCACGGGACTATTAACGCCGCCTGGCAGCACTTTCTGCGCCTGTTCGAACAGTTTTTCAGAGTTGCCGATCTTCAAATACTTCCCTAAACATTTTCCGATGAAAGTTATAAACTGTTAAGCTAACCATCTTGCCACATCCTTGGCATGGTAGGTCAAAATCAAATCGGCTCCGGCCCTTTTTATGGATGTTAGGATTTCCAGAGTGATGGCCTTTTCATCAATCCAGCCGTTTTGCGCAGCAGCCTTGACCATGGCGTATTCACCACTGACATTGTAAGCCGCCAGAGGAAGGTCGAACCGCTCCTTAACCCGGCTGATAACATCTAAGAATGCCAAAGCCGGTTTGACCATCAAAAGGTCGGCCCCTTCTTGCACATCCAGTTCAGCTTCTCTCAGCGCTTCTCTAACGTTTACCGGATCCATCTGGTGTGTACGACGGTCGCCAAATTGTGGGGCGGAGTCTGCAGCGTCTCGAAACGGGCCGTAAAAGCTTGAGGCATATTTGACTGCATAGCTTAAGATCGGCATTTTTTCGAACCCCGCTTCGTCCAACCCGGTTCGGATGGCTCCGACCATGCCGTCGATCATTCCGGAGGGTGCGACAATGTCCGCGCCGGCTTTGGCGTGCGAAACGACCTGTCTCGCTAGTAATTCCAGGGTCGCGTCGTTGTCGACATCGTTGTTTTTGATCACCCCACAGTGTCCGTGGTCGGTGTATTCACAGAAACAAACATCGGTGATAACCAGCAGGCCAGATACCGTTTCTTTCACCGCGCATACAGCTTGTTGAATGATGCCGTGGGGGTCGTAAGAATCCGACCCCAGCGCGTCTTTCTTCTCCGGAATGCCAAATAAGATGATTGCCGGAATCCCCAATGCTTTTGCTTCCTCAGCTTCTTTCACCAAATTATCGATGGAAAGCTGGTATTGACCGGGCATGGATGGAATGGGTTTTCTGGCCTCCTTTTCATAAGTAACAAATAAGGGATAAATCAGATCGTCCGGTGACAATCTCGTTTCCCGCACCATGCGGCGGATTTCCGGCGTCCCCCGAAGTCGCCGGGGTCTTATGCGTGGCTTTAACATGATTTGATTCCTAACTTAAAACTTAGACATTTACTGAAACTTTTACTGAAGTTTGCGTTTTTATACAAAACTTGCGCGCTCTGTCTGCAATGGTTTCTGATTGCAAGATGCAATCTCCAACCGAGATGCCATTTCTAAAATTCCCAGAGATGAAAATCCCTGGATATTCAGCTTCAAATGTTTCGATGGCATCCATGCGGTTTTGGTGTCCCAGCTTGTACTGCGGAATGGCTTTGCGCCAACGTTTGATTTTTACAACATCCGGTTTGCCTACAAGCGCCATGATCTCATTCAACTCTTTTAAAACCAAATCCGTTAGCTCATTGTTGCTCAAATCGACTAATTCCGGTTGGCGCATGCCTCCGACAAACGTCGTCAGAGCCGTGCCATTTTCAGGAGCGCGGTTTGGAAAAATTGTGGAGCTCCAGATGGTGCCCAGAATCTTGCGGTTTTCAACTTCCGGCACCAGGAAGCCAAATCCGTCCAGAGATCGGCACCTGGGTTGCTTGCGAAAACCGAGAAAGACCACAGCAACGGGTGCGTAGACAATTTCTCGTAATTTCAAGGCTAAAGCAGAATCGAAGGTTCTGACATATTCAGCCGTGGCGTAGGCCGGGGTAGTAAATATCACGCCATCTGTGTGAACACACACGTTTTTGCCGCTACTGGTGTATAGAACGACATAACGGTTTTCTGAATCGTTCTGGAGATCTAGGCTTTCAAGCGCGGCTTTCGTTTCGATTCTCTCGGCGAGAATGGAGTGCAGCGCTGAGCTTAACTGCCCCATACCTTTTTCAAAGGAAAAAAGCTCGGCTTTTGTTTTTGCCATTTCCGCACGTTTTTTTCGTTCTTTGGCGCCTTTGATCGCCCCTTTGATCAAACTGCCGTAGTTTTTTTCAAGCGCGTAGATTTTCGAGACCGCGCTGCGTACGCTCAGTCTCTTCGGGTCACCGGCATAGACACCGGCGATAAACGGATTGATCGCGTAATCCAGAAACTCCTTACCGAGTCTGCGCTCGACAAACTCAGCGATGGTTTCCTCTTTGTCGGGTGGAGGCGGTGGAATAAACGGCTCTCTCAGTAGTCTTAATTTTGCCTTGAGTGAAAAGAGCTTGGATTTGATAAACTGAGGCGGATTCATGGGCAACGGTAAAAGTTGACCGTTTTTTAGAATATAACGGCGGTTGGCGTAGGGGTTTGCGGCGATACGGTCGTTCTGTAATGCGATTTCGTCGATAAAGCTGCGAATTTTCGGAGAGGTGTCTAAAGTACTGTTGGGACCGTAATCAATGAGAAAGCCGTCTGATTCTTCGGTGTGAATAGCGCCACCCACATGAGAGGTTTTTTCAAGTACCAGCACATCCAGACCGGATTTCAATAACCGATAGGCTGTGGCCAGCCCGGAAATGCCGGCACCAATGACCACTGCATCTTTTTTCGAAAGGTCATTAGGCATGGGTTTCGGCCTCTACAAGATCCGGTTTCCAGCAAATGGCTTCCGTGATGAACTCACACTGGTGGCAGCGGGTGCCTCTATCGTCCGCTGCATATTTCGACAGCTTTTTGATGGGGGGCAATTCCCAATCCGCTTTGCCGTTGCTCGGTCTGACCTGCGATGCCACCGCCTCTGCCAGCGCTTCGATAAACAGTGGATGGGAATTCAGGCCGCCTGTCACTGCATAGTGTTCGATTCCGAATTCTTTGGCCTGCTCGCGAATCAAAATATTGAGCTCAAAAAGGGTCTCGATGTGGTCAGTCACAAAAGCTACCGGGATGATTAAAACCGCGTTTTCACCTTGTTCGCCGAGTTCTTTGAGCTTATCCGGCGTGCTGGGCGTGAGCCACTTAGCCGGCCCTACTTTGCTTTGAAACGCGACGTGAAACGGCACGTCCCTTTTACGCAGATTCATCACCTGCTCTACGGTTGAATGAATCAGACAGCAGTAGGGGTCGCGGCGTTTTTTCATCTCAAGAAGCGGTGTTCCGTGGGCGCTGAACACCAGCTGTACCCGTTTGCGAATCTCTTCGGGAAAACGCCGAAGCCCCTCGTCAATGCGTGCATTGATCGCGCGGATAAATTTAGGATGGGCGGCATATTCGAAAATGGTGGTTGTGGACCATTTGGGAATTTCGTTGTGCTGTTCGAGCATCCACCAGTAGATCAGAGATGAACCGGTCGTGGTTTTGGAATAATGCGGGTAAAGCGGCAGGAGCACCACCTTATCGACTTTATCCTTTTTCATCGCCCGTGCTGTCTCTTCGGAAGTGGGTTTCCAGTAACGCATGGCGATGTAGACCCGGAAATTAACTCCGAAAGGCTCGCCAAATGTCCGGTTTAAAGCGATTTCTAAATTCTCCGCCTGCTCGCGGGTTAATTTGTTTATGGGGGAGCCGCCGCCGATTCTGGCGTAGTCGTGTGAAACTTTCTTCGAACGGTTTACCGAAATGAATTTCGACAACCAGTGGCGGAAGATTCCGCCAATTGGCATATCGATGATGGCCGGGTCCATAAATAAATTGTAGAGAAAAGGTTCGATGTCCTCCAGTTTCCTTGGCCCGCCGAGATTCATCAGCACCACCCCAATGGTTTCTCCGGCTTTCGCCTGGACCGGCTCTGCAGGGTAGTATTCACCTGTAACCAAACGGTCGTCGTATTTATAATGCTTTAAAAATTCTCGTGCATCCATATAGTTCTTCCTCAATTCAAACACTCATCACATTGCCCGTAAAATTCCAGTCTGTGATTATTGACCTGATAGTTTGTTGCTTCCTCCACTTTGCGGTTTAACCCGGAGTTGTGCTCCATCTCAATATCTTTGATCGCTCCGCACGATTCACAAATAAAATGGTAATGCGGATTCACATTCCCATCATATCGATCAAATGTACTGCCAAATTTCAGTTCTTGAATACAGCCCTGTTCAACAAGAATGCTCAAGTTTCTGTACACGTTCCCGAGGCTTAAAGAGGGAAATTCGTGCTTGAGCTTCTCGTAAATCCAAGAAGCCGTCGGATGACTCTTGGTAGCTTTTAAGAGACCTAAGATTTTTTGCCGCTGCTTACTTTTGCGGTATTGTTTTTCTCCTCCGGTGTTCACACCAATTCTTTCCTTATCCTAAATACTGAAGCTGCTACAATATATTTCTTTCCCTAAATTTCGTTTAGACCGTTCTTGAATAGAGCGGCCCGCTTTGCTTCTTTTGAGCAAGATATTTGTCGAAAACCATGGTGATGTTTCTGATCAACAGGCGTCCCATGTCGGTCACCGCGATCAGGTCGTTGGCCAATTCGATGAGACCATCTGCCGCAAAATATTCCAATTCGGGCAAAGCGTCTGCAAAATACCGGTCAAAATTGATCTGAAATTTTTCTTCGACTCGCCGTTTATTCAGCTCGAAGTCGCACATCAGCCTCATGATCACATAGCGCCGCAAGCGATCGTCCTGCGTTAAACGATAGCCTCTTTGTGTGGCCAACTCGTTTTTGTCAATGGTCTGATAATAGTTCGGAATTTCCTTTATATTTTGCGCATACACATCCTGAAGCTGACTGATGCTCGACATGCCCAGGCCGTATAAATCACAACCCGATTGCGTGGAATACCCCTGAAAATTGCGGTAGAGGGTTTTCTCGTATAAAGCTTGAGTTAACGAATCATCAGCTTTGGCAAAATGGTCCATGCCGATGTAAACGTACCCTACCGAAGTCAACTTTTCGATGGTGGCTTTTAAAATGCAGAGTTTTTCGCTGGCTTTAGGCAAGGTCGTGTTCTCGATGATGCGCTGATGTTTTT
This sequence comes from candidate division KSB1 bacterium, assembly GCA_022562085.1. Classification (NCBI taxonomy): domain Bacteria; kingdom Pseudomonadati; species Candidatus Zhuqueibacterota bacterium. The sequence goes on from JADFPY010000012.1 coordinate 18,540, forward strand.
TCATCCACGGCACATGAGCATAATTGAAAACGGCAAGCCGATCCGGAGAGACATCGATAATTCGGTCGAGTGTGCGGCTAAACGAATCGACTGTTTGGAAAGGCAGTCCGTAGATCAAGTCCAGATTGATGCTGTCGAAGCCGCGCGCACGCAAACCCTGAAATGCCCAGCGGGTCAATTCTTCTGATTGCAATCGGTTGATCGTTTCCTGAACCTTTGGCTCGAAATCCTGAACTCCCATACTGGCGCGGTTGAATCCGACCTCGTGCAGCGCATCCAGATGTGCATCAGTCAGGCCTCTCGGATCGATCTCCACGCCAATTTCAGCGTCCCGATGAAAATCAAAATGCTCACGGATGCCGTCGAACAGACGACGAATCTGCTCGGGACTCAAGTACGTGGGGGTGCCGCCACCCCAATGCAATTGCGCGACTTGACGGCCACTTTTGATTTTCGAGCTAATAAGCTTAATTTCTTTAAGCAAATAATCAATGTATTCATCGATGCGCTGGCGGTTGTGAGTAATGATCATGGTGCAGCCACAAAAATAGCACAGGGTGTCGCAAAACGGCAGGTGGAAGTACAAGGAGAGATCGACTGGATCGTAGTTCTTATTGGTGCGACGGATTTCTTCTTGAAATTCCTGCTGACCAAATTCAGTAGTAAACTGTGGCGCCGTAGGATAGCTGGTATAACGCGGACCCGGCCGGTCGTACCGGCGCAGCATCTCAATATCGACAATCATTGGTTTAGATTTATTTTTGCTCATGAAACTTCGGACTCTCTTCTTTCACAAACTGCACCATAGCTTGGGCATGCTGCACCGGCGTTTGCGGCAAAATACCGTGACCTAAGTTGAAAATGTGTCCCGAACCTTTGCCCGCCTTTTCCAGCACATGAATCACTTCCGCTTTAATGCGCTCCACCGGGGCAAATAGGGCACAGGGGTCTAAATTCCCTTGCAGTGCCACTTTGCCATTCACCCGCTTCTTGATCTCCGCCAGGTCCTCCCGCCAGGAAATGCTCAGAACGTCCACGCCGATGGCAGCAAGGGCTTCCACGGAATGGCCCGCTTCCCGCGCGAACACGATGATGGGAGCGCCGTGCTGTTTCACGCGTCGTACCACTTTATTTAGGTAAGGCAGCGAAAACAGGCGATAATACTCCGGCATCAAAATTCCGGCCCAGCTATCAAAAATCTGCACCACATCGGCTCCCGCTTTGATTTGGCCGACCAAGAAATCCGCCACCGCAGTTGACAGTTTATCCAGCAAGGTTTTCAGGAGCTCTGGCCGGGTATACATCAAAGTCTTGATCTGAGTAAAATCTTTCGAACCATGCCCTTCAATCATATAAGCCGCCAGAGTCCACGGTGCGCCGGCAAAACCGATGATGGGCACATGACCGGCCAGCTCTGTGCGAACCCGTTTAATTGCCTCAAAAACATAGGTTAGCTTTTCTTCGACATCGACAGGGGATAGCGCTTCAATATCTTTTTCATTTCGCAGCGGTCTCTCAAAAACCGGTCCCCGCCCTTCAAAAAAATTTAAATCCATCCCCATCGCTTCAGGAATCACCAGAATATCGGAAAAAATAATCGCCGCGTCGACACCCAAAATATCCACTGGTTGCAGCGTAACCTCCGCTGCTAATTCCGGAGTACGACACAGGGTGAGAAAATCTACTTTCGCGCGTACCTTCTGATATTCGGGCAAATAGCGCCCTGCCTGTCGCATGATCCAAACAGGGGTCCGTGGAATCGGCTCCCTCCGACAGGCTCTGATCAAGAGGTCATTCTGTAATCGCTGGCTCACTGAAGTACTCCGAAATGGCTTCTACGAATTCGGCAACCGTGGATTTTTGCGCTAAAATGTCCACCGAGAAATCGTGTTTTGCAATCGCATCTGCGGTAACGGTCCCAATTGCTGCGACGGCACAGCCATTGCGCTTGCAAACAGTTAGCTTTTCCTTACCAAATACCGCAAGGAAATTCTTAAATGTCGATGGACTCGTAAACGTTAATAAATCTATCTGCTTTCCATCCATTTTCTCTGTTGGATTTTCTGCTTTGGGAGCCTGGATCTTATAAACCGCGACAACATCCACGTTTGCTCCGTAAGCCCGCAGCCCCTTTTCCAGGATGTCTCTGCCCCCCTGAGCCTTCGGAATTAGAACATTTTTCCCGCTCATGTTCAGATCGTGAAAAGATTGCACAAGCCCTTCCGCGTTAAACTCCTCAGGCACAAAGGTCACCCGGACACCGAATCTCCTGAGCTCAACCTCCGTGCGCTCACCGACCGCTGCAATTCGCCTAGCGTTTAAATCTGCGGCGCTTTTCTTTCTTTCGTCCAGACGCTGGAGAAAGAATCGAGCACCGTTCGTCGAAGTGAATACAATCCAATCATAGTCAAAGAGATTCTCGATGGCCTCATCGCACGCTTGCCAGGAGTCAGGCTCGATGAATTCAATGGTCGGAATGTGGATGACTTCGGCGCCGGCACAGATTAAGGCGGCTATTAGCTCCTGAGCTTGCTCAGCTGCACGCGTGACCACCACGGTTTTTCCGGTTAGCGGTTTTTTCATATCAACTGTTGATTCCCGATTTCTCGAGGAGACTTTCGGCCAGTCGCGAAGCCAGGTCCATCGCCTCCTCAAGGGTTCCCTCTAATTGGTCTCTATGAAAATCTTTACCGTGCTCATTGGCAGAAAAACCTTGCAGAACGACTTTGCCACTCCGAACGCGACAAAACGCGGCCATGGGGGTCTGGCAGCCGCCGCCCAGGTGCTCTAAGAACAATCGCTCCGCTTTGACCGCGATTTCGGTTTCACGATCGTTCAAAGGTGCAATCAGATTTCCGGTCTCCTCATCATCCTGTCGAATTTCAATACCTAACGCCCCCTGACCGACTGCCGGAATCATCAGTTCGCAACTCAAGAACTGCTGAATTCGATCTTGCCATTTTAAGCGAGCCAAACCCGCAGCGGCCAAAATAAGGCCGTCGTAATCGCCGGTTTCAGCTTTCTTGAGGCGCGTGTCGATATTGCCGCGAATATCGATGACATCAAAGTCGGGGCGAACCTTCAACAACTGTGCTTTGCGGCGCAAGCTGCCGGTGCCAATTTTCGCGCCTGCAGGCAATTCTTCCAGGTTTTTGTGCAGCCGGGTAACCAGGACATCTCTGGGATCAGCCCTTTCGGGAATGGCCCCTATCATCAGATCCGGCACCGATTCCGTGGGAAGGTCCTTCATACTGTGGACGGCCAAATCGATTTCGCCATCCAGCAATTTCTCTTCGATCTCTTTGACAAAAACACCCTTGCCCGGCATCAGGGTCAAGGAGGTGTCCAGAACCTTATCGCCCGTGGTAACAACTTCTAAAACCTCGATCTTCAATTGTGGATGAATGTGGAATATTCGATCGATCACCCATTGCGTCTGAGCTTTCGCCAGCATACTGCGGCGCGTGCCAACGCGGAGGACTTTTTTGGAATTTCCCGGGCTCACTTATTTTGTGGATAGTCTTCTAAATCAAACAAGTTTTGAACTGCCGCGGCATAATGATCTCCATTGCCTTCAGATGCTTCTTCTCTTAAGCGGGTCAAAGGTTGGTGCAGAAGTTTATTGACAATTCTGCGGCTTAAATCTTGCATTACTTCGGCGTCCTTATCTGAAAGCGTGCCTTTAAATTTTCGGAACGCACGCTGCAATTCTTGTTCGCGAATTTTTTCCCCTCTGTGACGCAACTTGGTTATTACAGGCTTAGCTTTCAGAGATTGATACCATGCCATAAAGTTGGCAACCTCTTCATTGATAATGTCCTGGACGCGATTGATTTCGCTGCAGCGGCGCTCAAGGTTCTCCTCGATTTGAGTCTCTAATTGGTCAATATTATAGAGTTGAATGTTAGGAAGTTTGCCGATTTCCGGCTCAACATCTCTGGGCACAGCGATGTCGATTATAAGACGGCACCGTTCTCCGTATTTTTTCAGCACATTTTTCATTGCTTCCAAAGTCAAAACGGCATGAGGTGCACCGGTAGAGCAGATTACCACGTCTGCTTCTCCAAGGGATTCCTGCAAGCGATCGAAACTTAAAGCTCGAACATGAAACTTTCCCTGAACGTTTTTGGTACGTTCTTGACTTCTATTGATGATGGTTACATTTTGAGCGCCAAGTTGAAATAGTGTTTTAATGGCAATCAAACTCATTTCACCGATTCCGATGATGAGTATGTTAAGATCTGAAATATCTGGAAACGCCGTTCGCACTAAATTAACCGCTGCTCCGCTGATCGATAGAAAATGTTTGCTTATTTCAGTTTCGGTGCGGGCTCGTTTCCCCACCCTTAGCGCACTTCCAAATAGAGTTGAAAGCAACACCCCTGCGGTTCCAGACTGCTGCGCCAATTCAAAAGCTTCTTTCACTTGACCTTGAATCTGACTTTCGCCCATCACCATGGAATTGATGCCACTGGTGACACAGAACAGATGCTCTATAGCGCTACGATTTGATAATGTATACAAATAACCTTCAAAATCTTTAGGGTGGATCTGATGAAAATCTGAGAGAAATGATTTGATTTTGCCTGCTGCAAGTTCAGCGTCATTTCTTACAGCATAAATCTCCACCCGATTACAGGTGGAGAGAATGACCGTTTCAGGTACTTCAGAATTTGTGCTACCATTGTTTTTAGTTAGTTGTGAAAGTGCTTCAATGACTCGTTTTGACGAAAACGCTAATCGCTCTCTTATTTCGATAGGCGTGTTTTTGTGATTAAGTCCAAGTAAAAAAAAATCCATGAGTAGTCACATTTTGTGCAAGAACAAAGTTTTTGTTTTATAATATTTGGAACAATTGTTATCTTGTTCAAAAATTATACCAGGCTTTTGCAGAAAATATTTTTTAGCAAGGATCTAAAGTGGGTTGTAAATTTTCAATTTAAGTGTTTGAAATTTATAGCCTTAAGAAAAGGACCGAATTGACAAATTTCGTTTGGCATATAAGCCACTTAAAAAACAGGGTCGCGCGTGTTTTTCAATGTGAAAAACATATTTTTAATTTTGAAAAAACGTAATTAAGGTGAGTAGCTGCTTTGAGGCTGGAAACACAACACAGAGCACAGCAGAAAAGAATTCCAGGGTTGTACGCTACAACAAGAAATGGGATGCCTATTAAATTGCAGCCGATGAAAGAGACCAAATTTTTATTTTTCTGGGCTTTGATTATCGCAAGGATAATTCAATTACTTTAACGTTGATTTTGTCACTATAAACTACGATCTTTTGTGCCACATTCATTACAGTAGAAATGTATTTTGCCATCTGAACCAAGCATGACTATTTGCTTGTGGTTATTCTCAGGAACAGCTCAATTTCCTTTTGCGAAACGATTGAAGAGAACCGCTGGCCAACTTCTTCTTAAGTCTTTTCCTGCCGTACGGATAGGCCGTACGAATCCACCACTCGGTCGGCGCCCGACTCGGAGTATTCGGCAGACACGAGCTTCAAAGCTACGAGAACATGACGATTGGCGGAAGGGACGAACCCAATAAACCTCGCCAAAGTGACCCGTGCAACCAAAACCAGGTGCCCACTCAACCAAATCAGAAAAGCAAAGCTGCTCACGATGTGAACCATATCCACGTATAAAAAATCCCCTTTTGGTTTAAATCAAAAACAAGTGGAAATCCTGAAATAATAACAACGCAGATTGTTAAAAAAGAAAAGAGGCCGATTTTGTAATGAAATTGTGCAGCGTATTTCCTAACCGCGAAATAGTGTTGCCACTGGTAAATCGCATACGGTAGTAAAGCCGCAATTCCCAAAATCCAGTGAACGGTTGCAAGTGCGGTCGAGCTTCGTAAAAATTGTCCAAAAAAAACAGCAAGAAATCCGGAAAGAGATTCAAAAAACAAGAAGCTAAAAACGATTAACAGCAGGGGAGACTTCCATTTAGAAAGGGGTCTTTTGGTTTTGCCATTCTTGAGAAATTTCTCTAAGTTTCCTTTTTGGTCGGATCTCATTTTTCATATTAAGATAAGAATTTTCTTGAAAAATTTCAAACTTGAAAATTTTATTTAGGCTATTGATAAATCTAAGGAGATAAAGATGATGGTTATCTTGAAGGTGGTGCGTAAAACATTTCCGAAGCATCCAAACCTTCGAAAGGTTCAATCCGCATTTACTCCTCCAACGTCCTCACTTCGATCGTAGTCAACCGCAAGCGGTAGGAAAGTTCCCTCGCCATACCCAGGAGCATTTTTGAGGCCAGTAGCGATTCCTTTTTCACAAGATGCTGAAAATCGTCCACAGTCATATAAAGCAGCTCGGTTTCAGAGTCGGCGCGGACCGTTGCTGAGCGGGGCTGCTGTTCGAGGATGGCCATGTCGCCAAAAAAGACGCCCTCGCCAAATGTGGCCAGTCGGCGGGCACGGCCGTTTTGGGAAAGTTTGGCAATCACGCTTACTCCGCCGGAGAGAATGAAGTAAATTTTGTCCCCCGGATCGCCTTCCTGAAATACGATGTCGGATTTCTTAAATTGAAGAGGGTGCATATATTTTTTAACCTTTTGCAACTGCTTCGGTGTTAAGTCTTTGAAAATATCCAGGCTTTGCATGGTGATTTTTTCCGGCGGGATTTGTGTCGCTTCTAATTCTGTCTGAATTAAGACGTCTTCAGCCCACTCCTGTGCCAGGTCGGTATCCGGGAAAATATATGCCGGGCCAATCACCTCGATTACACCCACGTCTTGCATGAGTCTTTTCATGTGTTCTTTGTCCTCATCCCCGGGCATATCCAAATAGCTGATTGCCAAAAAGTTGCCTTTCTCGTGAACGCGATCAACGATTTGTTTCAGGAGCTGCGCACCGGTGAGGTCGATGGTGTGTACACGCTTGAAGTCGAGAATAATACAGAAACTGTCGAGGTTTTTTTCTAATTCTGCGAGCAGTTTGTCGCAGGTACCAAAAAAGAGCGAGCCGTTCAGCTCGTAAACTTTGATCAAGTGACCTTTCTTCTCGAGGATTTCCGTGGCCGCGTGGCTGCGAACTTTTTTAGAGCGAATCAGGTCGCCGGTGTACATTCGGCGCACAATGTTCTTGCCGATTTGCTCTTTAATAAAAAGAAAAGCCGTAATGACCAAACCGATTAAAACCGCGATAATCAAATCAATAGCCACTGTAATTACCGTAACCGCGACGATAACAAGCAGATTTCCTAACGCGGATTTTTTTCGGGAAAGATTGATGCTTTCCGACTCAATCATTGAGACGGAGGTAATGAGAAGAATCCCTGCCAGCACCGACATGGGAATCCATTGTACCATATTCCCCATAAAAAGAACAACAAGCAAAACGATGACACTGTTCACAACTCCTGCAAGAGGAGTTCGTGCACCCGCATTGACATTGACCATGGTTGCGAGTGTCGAGCCTGCAACCGGCAGCCCGCCAAAAGCAGCAGAGGCGACATTCCCGATTCCCTGACCGAATAGTTCCTTGGTGCTGTTATGTTTGGATTTGGTAGCCATATCGGTGACCACGGAAGTTAACAATGTATCGATTGAAGCGAGAATGCTTAAGGTCAAGGCGGGAATAATTAAGGCAGTCAGTTTTGACACGGGGATTAGAGCGCTCACACTAAAGAAATTCATCACTTGTTTTGGGGTCGGAAAAGCGCTGGGGATATATCCGATGATTAAAGGGTTGTTTTCAATTTGCAGCAGGGAGGGATTAAAAAATTTTCCAATTGCGAAGTAGGCGGCGACGCCACATAGCAGTCCGACCAATGAACTTGGAACAGCTTTGGTTATTTTTTTTGCCGTCAACATCATAATGATGGTCACCGCGCCGACAATTAAAGTTTCATATCGAAAATCTGCACTCCCTGAAAAAATTGCCAGAAGATTCGTGTCTTCAGAAACGCCAAACAACGGCCGCAATTGCCCGAGAAAGATAATAATGGCAATACCATTCATGAAACCGGCGATGACCGGGTAAGGAATAAATTTAATAAGTTTACCGCCGCCCACAGCTCCCATGATGAGCTGCAGTAATCCGGCCATTAAAATGGTCATGGAAACCAGGACTAAAATCACCATGACCTGGTTTTCACCCAAAGCGGCAATTTCCGGATCCTTTAACAGGGTAGCAATAATAGAGGTAACCATCACCGACATCGGCGCGGTGGGAACGGCAATTTGTCCGGGTGTGCCGCCAAAAATGCTGGTGAGAATGCCGGCAACGATAACGCCGTAAAGTCCGGTCAGTGCGCCCTGAGCAATGTATTCTTCACCGAGCGGCGCAAACGCCACCACACCAAAGGCGATCGCCAGAGGCAGCGCAATTACGGATGTGGTGATACCCCCCATGATATCGCCTTTAAGGTTGGAAAAAAGTTTCACCCGATGATGCCTCCTTAAATTTTAAAACTTAATTAGCCGGATGTTGCGGCCGCAGGTGTGGTGCATAGCTTGTTTATAATATAGCAAATTTTTCAAAAGGTGCGGAAAGAGTCAAATCATAAATCTGTAGGGTATTGAATTATCGGTTGAAATTTGGCTAAAAAATGTTACATTGCACGCGGATTGAAGAATCACACTGATAAAAAACAAATTATATCTTAACTGGAGGTTTTAATGTCTATCCTTTTTTTAGTATTTCGTTCACTGATAGTTTTTATGCTGATTGGAGCCGGTTCAAGTCGGGGTCAAATTATTTTTCAGGAAAAAGCCGCTTCGCCTTACTTAGTTGTCCTCGGTATTGCCCAGGACGGCGGGGTTCCTCAAGCGGGTACCAAGAAACATTCCGGTTGGGAAGACAACAGATTTAAACGACATGTTGTTTGTCTTGCTTTAGTTGACCCGGTGAGCAAAGAGCGCTGGATGTTCGAGGCAACCCCTGACTTCAGAAAGCAGCTTCACAATTTGGATAAAATAGCTCCGGTAGATGAAACGCCGGGGTTGATGGGCATTTTCCTGACCCATGCCCATATTGGGCATTACACCGGCCTTATGTTTCTCGGTCACGAATCAATGGGAGCGCAGGGCGTGCCTGTCTTTGCAATGCCCAAAATGTTTGAATATTTGAGCACGAACGGTCCCTGGGCTCAACTGGCTCGTTACAACAATATTGCTTTGAAAAAGCTAAAGCACGGCACTCAAATAAAGTTAAATGACCGTCTAAATGTAACGCCGTTCTTAGTGCCGCATCGGCAGGAATATTCGGAAGTGGTTGGCTACCGAATTGATGGACCCAATCACTCCGTGCTTTTTATCCCCGATATAGACAGTTGGGAAGAGTGGGATGATTGGGGCACTCGAATTGAGGAGATGATTGCCGAGGTCGATGTAGCTTATTTGGATGGATCTTTCTTTGCCAACGGTGAGATACCCGGCCGCGACATGTCCGGATTTCCGCATCCGTTTATCTCACATAGTATGAAGCGTTTTGCTTCTTTGCCTTTAAAAGAACGTCAGAAAGTTCGCTTCATTCATTTGAATCATACAAACCCTGCTTTGATTCCCGGCAGTAAAGCTCGCCTTGAGATTGAGAAGAATGGTTTTCGAGTTGTAGAGGAAGGGGAGAGAGTTGAGCTATAGTCTTTATCACTACAATCGTAAAAAGCATCCTCGCAGTTTACCCTGAGCCCGTCGAAGGGCTTCGGAATGGCGACTGAAAGCGTCGGGCTTCCCCTTCGGAATTGAGTCGCTCTATAGCGCCTCCTACAAGCAGAACTATCCTGGCCTACAAATTTAGCTTCACACCGACCGTCGCATTCAAACCATTGAGAGAAGTATTTACTTCCTTAACTATAATATTATAACTGTAGTTAGTCGTCGGGACTAGTGTGGCAGTTAGTACCGGATAATTGCTAATCATATAACCAGCTTCCACAAAGAAGTTCATTTTGCGGGCGGAGAAGAGGTCTGCGCCGACAATGGGCTTAAATCCAAACTCTCTGAAAGTTTCTTCACCAGACTGTTTAAAACCGAACACAGTTTGACTACTCGTCTTATCTCTGATAAAGACAACGCCAAAGCCGGCGCCAAAGTAAACTCGAATGCTGCTTCCTAGCTGACTCAAATAGTATTTTCCATCGAACATGAGGGTCCTCACCTGGATCTCTTGATTTTGTCTCTGGGGAATACGCATCCTCGGGTCAATAAAGCCGGCGAGGGGAGGAGGGGGGGTTATGGAAGCCTCTTCCGACCAATGAGTCACCTGTAAGCGGACGCCCAAATTTGTTGACAATTGGTATCCTACAAAGCCGCCAAGCAAAAAATTCCCCTCAAGCTTGTCAATATCGGTGCCATCGCTGTAGGTTACTTCATACCTCTCGTTTACTTCAGCCAGTACAGGCCTGTAAAAAGCGCCCATGCCGCCGATAGATAATTTTCCCTGGCCAAATAGACTAAGCGGCATCAGTATGCTAATTGAAATCAGTGAAATAATTATTTTATTCATGGCTCTCTCCCTCTTTACCTGAAAGTTCAAAAGTTGTACATTCTACAACGAAGGTTTGGTCGTCAAAAATGACTATAATCGCACGGTTGGTTTTCATCTTCCCTTCTTCTAATTTAATGAGAATTTAAACACTGTATTTTCTAATAAGAGAAATTAACTTGCAATTTTCTCTCACTTTTCCTGGCACTGCATTCTGCCTTACATTAGATTATTCGGCCGAATGATTAAACAAAACAAGCCAATTAGTCGGAATAAACCTGTGTTTTGTCATTGCTTTGATGACAGTAATTATTACAAATCAAAAAGGTTAAAGTTGTTTTCAATAGGGAAAGACATTTGAGTTTGTCAGGCCTAGTTACCTGAAAGTTCGATTATAAAAAACATTATATTATGCACCTGTGTCTTTACATGGTAGCCTGAGCGGGGAGACGAACTTCAAAAAGAAATTAATACCAAATTTGTCAAGAGAAATTTGGTATTAAGAGGTTACCTCCAAAACGCCAAGCCAGCTTGCGAAGTAGAAGAGGAGCCGGAAGTTAGCCCAACCTTAATTTCACTCTTGAATTGCAACTCACAGGAACCTCGGTTTTCCGTTTGTCTTTCATCCGGGCATGATAACTACCCATGTGCAATTTTTTAATTTCCTTGAGATAATTTAAGTTGATGATGGCAGACCGGTGCACACGAACAAAATCGTCAGGAGGGAGGTCGGCTTGCAACTGGTTTAAGCTCTGATTCAAAAGGGTTAGAAAACCCATAGTTAAGAACCTTTTAGGTTTGCTAACTATCTTATGCGGGCCCGTTAAACTCAACAACAGAAAGATCGAAGTTGCTATAAAGAATGTAAAAATAAAACTTGCGGCTATTTGAAGCAGCCAATTTGAATGACTCAGACTGGAAAACAGAGATCCCAAAAACAGACTAATTATGATTATAGCCACAAGGAGCCTTTTAAGATCTCTCCAGTTGAGCGCACATTTTAACCGCTCGTTTAGTTTTTTTGGCGAAATTCATTTGGTTTGCAAAGTTTATATGTTTTTTTTTGCTATCCTCTATCTTCGAAAATCAGCGCTCTAACCACAATTTCATTGTTTTCGTCACTAAATCAGCCGCGTCCTGCTGCACAAAATGCCCTGCTTCCGGGATGGTTACCAAAGTCAAATCCTTTTCCAGCCACTCCCAGGTGCCGTTGAGGGCGTGATGCAACAAGTACTGGTCTTGCAAACCGTGAAACATGAGCACCGGTGCTTTAACTTTTATTAATGGCGCAGCAGGTGCACTGATAGTTGTAGTGCCTGCGGATTGTCGCGGATAGTTTTGTTTGTAGTAGTTCAGCATCGCCTCAAAATCCGATCGTTTGAATGCTTCGACATATTTGGCTTTAGCATCCGGGTCCTTAACCCAAGCGGCGAGACCCTCGGCAGTTAACAATTTGTGTGCCCCTTCTTTTTGAAAATCACGGGCGTATTGGCTGTTCTTTTGCTGTTCTTCGTTCTGCGCCATCTCTCTCATCAGACCACGAGGATGCGGAAGATTCAAGATGATTAGTTTTTCGGTCATTTGCGGAACATGCATTGCGAACTGCCAGGCGATGGCACCGCCCCAATCGTGTCCGACGATGACGGCTTGCTCTTCTCCCAAATGTCGAATCACAGCGACCACATCACTCACCAGAAGCCGCATGGCATAATTTTCCTGGCCTTTGGGTTTATCACTGCGATTGTAACCGCGTAAATCCATGGCCACGACTTTGTGATTTTCAGAAAGTACCTCCATTTGGTGGCGCCAGGTGTACCAGAAATCCGGAAAGCCGTGCAGCATGACAACGAGCGGGCCCTCGCCTAAACTAACATAATGGATTTTTACTCCGTTGTTATCTGCGTAGTCGTGCTTGACGCGTTTTTCGAGATCTGAGTCATTTGCAAACGCGGCTGCCACAACACCAATGCACAGAATGAGCTGCTGAAAAAATGTTTCCATAAGAACCTCCGTGGTATAAAAAAATCGTTGCGGAGATAGACGAATGATCCCCGCAACATACAGTCCTACCTGAAAAATTGGATCGAAAGAAAAGCCAATTTACTCGGTTTTGCCTTTCGGGGTATAATCCTTCATGTTCTTTACTTTAACAGCGTCTGGAGCAAATTTGCTACCTAGAAAAAGTCCGCCGCTCACCGGCGTGTAGAGTTCGATGGCAATTTGAGAAATAGGTAAATTGGTCGCCTCAAAATGCTCTTTGTCCGAAAATGTAATGGAGGCAATTACCATAATCGGGCCCAAATCGTCAGGAACATCTTTTAAAGGAGTATATTCCTGCTCATCCGGGAAGAAGGCTTCCTGAACACCCTGGTGCATATCACTGTTGTACCAGTTTAAAACCGCTTTCTTGTTTTCGAACCAGGCGAATATACATTGTTTGCCGTCCGGAGTTTGTGCGGTTTCTACGCCAATGCAGCCCTCAATTGTTTTCAGACCGCCAACCAGATCAGGGAAGCCTCTGCCATCTCTGTTAGGATGCCCCTCATCCTGGGAAAAACCGGTTTCCGTAAAAGTGAAAATGAGGGTGAGGCAAAAAAGGGGTGAACCAGGCTAATTTGAATCTTGACATTACAAATTCCTCCTTAATTTAGGATAAATAGACTTCTGCAAAAACGACCTTTTATGTCATTTCGACCAACGGGAGAAATCTTTTTACGCATATAATTGAATTAAATAGATTTCTCGCTAACGCTCGAAATGACAAATTAAGCTGTTTTGCAGAAGCCTAAAGTCATTCAGTAATGGAGGTCTTTTACATGAAAAGATTTGCATCATTATTATTGATCGGGTCACTTTGTGTTGTGGCTTTGACGGCCGCAAGCAAAACTCAAAAAAAGATGTCCAGCACCAGCAATTTACGCGTGACCCAAATTGCCGGTAAAAAGCTGTTCCAGTTAAAGAGTTGTGTGGACTGCCACACTCTAGCCCGGAAAACCGAAGGTAAACTCACACCGGTGGCCAATAAGCGCGACGATGCCTGGTTTAGCGAGCATGTCGCAAAAGAATCTCCGCTAGTTTTACAGGCGGCAAAGTCAAAACGGCGGCAAAAGCGGGTGCTTAAAAAAGAAGTTGCTGCACTCGATGATTTTCTTTATCAAAGCAAGCCAGAGGAAAAAAAGCAGATAGCCGGATTAACTGAGGATGTCTTCGGCGGCGCGTATCTTGTTTATCAAAACAACTGCATTAATTGCCATTCGATTGCCGGAGCCGGTAAAGAGATCGCACCTGACTTGACTCACATCGCTAAAGAGCATGGGGATAAAGAGTGGCTGATTAAGAATTTGATTAACCCCCAGCAGTTTGCGCCTGAATCTTTGATGCCTAAATTTGATAAGCTGCCTGAGGAGGATCTTGGAAAAATAGCCGAGTATCTCCTGACTTTAGAATAGCTCAATGCAAAAAATTGGGCTGGCGACTTGCAGTAAACTACCGCAATTGACGGATGACGATCGACTTCTCCTTAATTCGCTAGGTCAGGCCGGCGTTTCAGTGCAGCCGGTCGTTTGGGATGACAGGGAGGCCAACTGGCAGGAATTCTCCTGTGTCGTCATCAGGTCTTGTTGGGATTACCACAATCGACTCGATGAGTTTTTAGATTGGGTTGACTTGCTTGAAAAACAAAATATCCCTCTTTTAAATCCGCCCGATATTATCCGCTGGAACTGCAATAAACGCTATCTGCTCGACCTTGAAGCAAAAGACATCCTGATTGTGCCAACCATTTTTCTTCAAAGCAATTCTACTGAAAATATTAACCAGCTTCTAAAAGACCATGACTGGCAGCGAGCCGTGATTAAACCGACTGTCTCCGCAACTGCGCATCAGACCTGGCTGACTTGTTTTGATAGTCCTGACTCCGATCAAACTAAACTTGAAAAAATGCTTACAGAGTTACCTGAAGTTATGATTCAGGAATTTCTTAATGTGATTCGAATCGGCGGAGAATGGTCGTTTATATTTTTTGACGGGCGTTTTAGTCATGCGGTTGTAAAAAAGCCGCAGGCAGGTGATTTTCGGGTGCAGGATGATTTTGGCGGCACAGCGTTCCGGCAAGAACCTGGTCAACATTTGATCAAACAAGCCGAAGCGATTCTGCAGGCAATCGACGTAGTCCCGCTTTATGCTCGTGTTGATGGGATTGAAACTGACGGGAAGTTAATTCTAATGGAGCTTGAGCTGATTGAACCGGCGTTGTTTTTGGGAGTGGGTGAAGGGGCCTCGAACAGATTTGCTAAAGCAATAACTCAAAGGTTTTGAGCCCTAAATTAGTTAAAAATTCTGCGTCGCCTTTTCAAAAGCCTTCAGAAAAATATCAATGAGTTCCAGCTCTTTTAAGCCAAGCTTGCCTGCATATTCCGAAAAATTCGCCCAATCTCCTTTTTCATAGCTAACAACCAGCTCATACACATCCCGCAGCTGATTTTTCTCACCTAATAAAGCTTTTTTAATGTCATCTGCTAAAGGCAGTTTGGCAAGAATATCTTCAAGGGGTTGATCGAGTAAGGCATCAATCATAGAGAACAGCCCCATCAGAAAGAGCTCCGAAGCTCGATTCTTATTGCCAATCGGCGGCGCTATCATTTCACAACTATTGGCCCGGATCAGGGACAGCGCCAGCAGTTCCTGCGATTTGTCTTTGCCAATAATCTGCAGTGCGAAAAGGGACAACCACTTTTGGGATTCCCGAATACCCAGAAGTGACAACGCGTGTTTGATGGAACGGATTTTATTGTCGAAACCGAAATACGGCGAATTAAGATAGTTCAGCAGTTTATAAGAAAGGGATAAGTCCTGCTTCAAGACTTTTGCCAGTTCATCGAAATCAACTTCGGGTTGGTTGATCTCATTGAGTATTTGGAGATAATTTAGTTTGTAGGCCGGTACATCCTTACCGGCAATGATTCGAGGTTTGCTAAAATAATATCCCTGAAAATAGGAATAGCCATAATCCACTGCCTGCTCAATATCTTCCTGAGTCTCGACCTTTTCTGCAAGAAATTTAATACGTGATGTTCCGATATTGTGGATGACGTTGCCTCTTTCGATGCCATAGGTCTGGATAAAATCGACTTTGATGATATCTACTAAATCGATTAGGTTTTCATAACCAGGCGAAAAAACAAAATCATCTAAAACCAGTAAATAACCCAGGTCCTTCAGCTTTTTGCACGCGCTGATGATTTCCTCATCAGGTTCAATATTTTCCAGAATTTCAATAACCATTATTTCCTTTGGGAAAAAAGAAGCAACTTGATCGAGTAGTAGTTTCCTGGTAAAATTTATAAAAGCCTTTTTCCCGTTGGTCAGTGTATCCATGCCAATAGAAAGAAAGCTGTTGGTAAGAACCTGCTTTGTTCTGCTGTCGCCATCCGAGTGATCAAAAAAGTTCTGCTCGAACCCGGAGCGAAACAGGAGCTCGTAAGCATATACCTTTTGTTGCCGATCAAAAATGGGTTGCCTGGCTACGAAGACGTCCATGTGTTATTCTCAAAATCTACTTTCGATGTTATATCACTTTATCGCCTCTTCCAGTGCTTGCCTTTAACATTTACCTGAATACAGTGTTAGGCCATTAGCTGTTGGCCTTTGGCTTTTGATTTTTGAGAACTGTAGATCGTAAATCTTAGATCGTCAATCATATATCGTATATCAGATTCTGGACTCGCACATATACGATTTACGATATGCGATCTACGATTTGCGATTTTCAAAAAGAGCCTGTACTACTAATTGCCAGGAGCCAATCGCTCGATTTAGGATTTAAGTTCATGTCGCCTGATGTGGCTAACCTTTCTCTCAAGTCTTCTCGAACACCCTATAAAGGTTTGCCTGGTAAGTTCCGATAGAAGAGGATAACCTACAAACTATGAAGCAGCTAAATCAAAATTAAATAGTGGAAGTAGAAAACCCACAATCCGGTGTTATAACCACCCTTGTTGAACAAGAAGGGCTTGAACATATTGACTTGTCACAGGTCGGCGTGATTGCTCCTGAGATTTTAAATACCATACCCGCTGAAATTGCAATCAAGTATAAAGTAATTCCCTTCTCGAAAGAGAAAGACGTCGTTTTGGTGACAATGGCAAATCCCTTCGATATATTTGCCGAAGAGGCCATTCGAGCGGATACCCATTACCGCCTGAAACTTCACTTCACACCGGAAGACCAAATTGATGAGTGGCTGGGTAAACTCTATTTGCAGAATTACATCCCCGATTATGACGAAAGTTCGGCGGGAGACCACGAAGAAGATGGGCTTGATGCTAATGTCTTAAATATCGATGCTCTGGAAGAGGAGGCGGATGATGCCCCGGCGATTAAATATGTAAATAAGATTTTGGTCAATGCGATCCGGGAAAGAGCCAGCGACATTCATATTGAGCCCCAAGAAAAGAGTTTGACCGTTCGCTTTAGAATAGACGGTGTGTTGCGGGACGTCGCCTCAGCGCCGAAACAATTTCAAGCCGGGATTATCTCCCGGATTAAAATTTTGAGCTCGCTGGATATCGCTGAGCGAAGACTCCCACAGGACGGTCGAAGCAAAATTAAAATCTTCGGCCGCAATATCGATCTTCGTGTTTCCACATTACCGACTGTTTTCGGAGAAAAAGTGGTTTTACGTATTTTAGACAAAGACCTGCACTCCCTGAACATCGCCGATCTCGGCTTAGAACCTGATTTACAGGAGAAATTTAAAGGGGCCTTGAAACAGCCGCATGGCTTGATTCTGGTGACCGGTCCGACCGGTAGCGGTAAAACAACGTCGCTTTATTCAGCGCTTAATTATGTCAATATGCGGGACAAAAATATCATCACAATTGAAGACCCGGTCGAATACCAGTTGAAAGGAATTAACCAGGTTCAAGCGAAACCGGAGATCGACTTTACTTTTTCTGCGGGATTAAGATCCATACTCCGGCAAGATCCTGATATTATTATGGTGGGCGAAATTCGGGATTTAGAAACCGCTGAAATCGCCATGCGTTCGTCTCTCACCGGTCACCTGGTTTTTAGTACGTTACATACAAACGGCAGCATCCAAACATTGATGCGGCTAATTGATATGGGAATCGACCGCTATTTAATTTGCGCTGCCATTCGTCTTGTGCTGTCTCAAAGACTTGTCCGGCGTATCTGTTTTCACTGCTCTGAAAGTTACAAGTTCGATACGGCGATTTTAAAGAAATTTATTAAGAATCCCGATTATTTTGAAAATCGTGAGTTTCGGCGCGGCAAGGGGTGTGTGCATTGTGGGGGTACAGGTTATTGGGGGCGGGTTGCCATATTTGAGTTTTTTAGTCTCGATAATATAATTCGAAATATGATATTGGATAATGTGAGCATTGATGTGATTAGAAAAAAGGCTGAAGAACTTGGCATGGAAACTCTTTTCAAAAACGGGCTAAAAAAGGTTATCGCGGGCATTACCACAATAGATGAAATAATGATAGTGGCAACGGATTTGTCTTAACTTTACTCCCTAAGAATCGAAACATGGATAAAAATTCTAATATTATTGTTCAACCAGGCAGGCGGTTGAACCTCAGCAAGGAAAATTCAAAGTCCATTTTTTCACGACCGAAGGGTAAAGATGGTCAGCTCAATAAAGCCTCCGGATTAAGCGCCCTTCTAAAAACAAGCTCTAAATTAATTTCACCCAAACCGGTTAAACGGGAAGAAGTTTATGTTTTTGCGAATCAATTGGCGGTGCTTTTAGATGCCGGTGTTTCCATGCTTTCCGCTTTGTCCATACTTTCTCAGCAAACCCAGGACGCACGGTTTCGAAAAGTCATCGATCAGCTTCAAGAGGATATCAATGCCGGAGCGACAGTTACTAAAGCGTTTTCCAGCTTCCCCAATATATTTCCGCACTTGTTTGTTTCTCTGATTCGGGCTGCCGAGGTTGGCGGGCAGCTTCCTCAAATATTAAGACTCGTTTCTCATTACTTGCAAGAGCAGGACAAAGTAGATAAAAAGCTGAAATCCGCAATTGTCTATCCAAAATTTGTGTTTGGTTTCTTTATGGTGGTGTTGATCGGCATTCTTTTTGGGCTCGTGCCAAAGTTTGAAGAGACATTTAAATCTTTTGGCAGCGAACTTCCGGCACCAACTCAACTTCTCCTGGACTTCAGCCGGTTTGTAAGTGATAATCTGGTTTTTGGGATTCTCGGAATCGTGGCGTTTATTATTTCTTATAAACGTTTTAAGAAGACCGACGCCGGGAGACTCTTTTTTGATAAATTGAAATTAAAAATACCGGTTGTCGGCGATTTGACCCAGAAAGCTGCGCTTTCAAAATTTTGCCGGACCTTAAAAATTCTCATGCAAAGTG
>JADFPY010000013.1 GCA_022562085.1 candidate division KSB1 bacterium
TACAGAAGCCTTCACATTGAAAATATTTAACTTACGTTTGAGCGAATGACGGGGGTCGAACCCGCGACCTTCGGCTTGGGAAGCCGATGCTCTACCAACTGAGCTACATTCGCTTACTTATCAGGGTTAAATTACTTTAAAAAAATAGCGATAAAAAGTCAAGCTAATTTTGGCCTACTGGGCTTTCAAATAAATGCTGACTAAAATCTGCTATTTCATTGATACTCTCGAACTTACTTAAATCGATCCAATGGATACGTTTGTCTTTTCTAAACCAGGTCATCTGTCTTTTGGCGTAGTTTCTGGTTTTCTGTTTGATTAAGACCGCCATTTCAGAGAAGCTTAACTTGCCGTCTAAATATAAAAAAGCTTCCTGGTAGCCGACCGACTGCAGCGAATTCAACTCAGACCTGTAGCCCATTTTCTGCAACTCTTTAACTTCATCTAAAAAACCCCGTTCAAGCATGGCCTCGACTCTTTTTTCAATTCGCTCGTATAACTCACTTCGTTCTAAAGTGAGACCAAGAATACAAGGCTCAAATTCTGACGGCCGCGGCTTTAAATCGACGAAGTTGGAAAACGCCTCGCCGGTGACTTCAAACACTTCCAGGGCGCGCATGATTCTTTGTGAGTCGGTCGAATGCAGTTTCGCAGCGGTTTTGGGGTCAACAGTATTTAACCTATCATATAACGCTGCAATTCCGTTTTCACCGGCTTCTTTTTTCAGGTTTGTTTTTACCAGCTCATCCGCGATTTTGGGTTCAAACAAACCATCCATCAAAGCCCGGATGTAAAGCCCGGACCCGCCAACAACAATTGGCTGCTTTTCCCGTTTCCTGATCTCGGCAATGCAGATTCGGGCTTCACTGCCAAATTGGCCGGCGCTGTAATATTCGTCTGGAGTTTTTATATCTATGAAATGATGCGGGACCGCCGCCAACTCTTCACTGGTTGGCTTGGCGGTCCCGATAGTCATAAATTTATAAATCTGGCGTGAATCGGCCGACACGATTTCGCCTTTCACCCGTTTTGCCAATTTAATCGAAAGCGCTGTTTTACCGATTCCGGTCGGACCGACAATAAAGAGTACTCTGCTTTGCTTCAATTACGGGTGTTTTTGAGATATTTCAAATACTCGCTATTCGTGCTCAAAATGAGCGTGGTATTTGAATTCATCGTTTTCTTGTAAGACTCTAAAGTCTCTATAAATGAATAGAACTCCGGATCTCGGCCAAAAGAGTTCGCATAAATTCTCGTAGCCTCGGCGTCCCCCCGGCCCTTGATCTTCTGGGCTTCGCGATAGGCCTCAGAACTAATCCTCTGATACTCCTTTTGTCGCTCACCATCGATTTCAGCTTTGCGGCCTTGTCCCTCTGAGCGGGATTTTTCAGCGATTCGCTTCCTTTCTGAAATCATCCGTTCATAAACTTTTTCCCGAACTTCTTCAATGTAATTAATCCTCTTAATCCGAACATCCAGCAGCTCGATGCCGAATTCCGGCATCGCCTCCGCGGCCTTTGCCAAAATCTCTCTGGTAATCTGCTCGCGGCCTTTTTTAATTTCAAGGACGATTCTTTGTGTCCCGATCCTTCCTTGTTCTTCAATCGTAGTCTGCATCTCACGATTGGTATTTCGAACAGCTTCCAGGAGCAGGTTTTCGGAAATAAAGTTTCTTGTGGCGCTCTCGATGATATCGTCCAGGCGGCTCTGGGCGGAGAGCTCATCGCCTTTAACCGATTGCAGAAATTTCAGGGGGTCTACAATTCGCCAGCGGCCAAATGTGTCAACATGAATATATTTCTTGTCGGAGGTTGGAATTTGATTCTCATCGCCATCCCATTCAAGAACGCGTTTGTCAAATTTTCTCACCTCCTGAATGAAGGGTATTTTAAAGTTTAGCCCGGCCGTCGTGATCGGTTCACCAATTGGCCTTCCAAATTGCAGAACGATCACCTGCTCCGTTTCATCAACAACAAAAAGTGAGCCCATTAAAAACACCAGGGCTAAAACACCAAGTACACCTCCGTAAATAATTTTCTTGTTCATTTCGACGCCACCTCCTTTTTCCCTAATTGCAGCAATGGAATGAGACCTTGCTGCTCTTCATCAACCACGTAAATGTTTTCTATATTAGGTAGAACTTCCAGCATCGTTTCGAGATAAAGCCGCCGCCGGGTAACATCCTTGGCTTTGCTATATTCCCGCCAGACCGACAAAAACTTTTCCGCATCGCCCTTCGCTCTGTTAACGCGATTAAGTGCATATCCTTCAGCTTCACTAATCGCCTGCTTGGCTTGACCTTCCGCTTGCGGGATAATCTTGTTGTAAGCCTCTAAGGCCTGGTTGATGATGCGTTCCTTTTCCTGTTTCGCTTCATTCACTTCGTTAAAGGCCGGCTGTACCGGCTCGGGCGGGTTGACATCCTGCAGCTTGATGGTCACGACCTTGAGTCCGGTTTCGTATTCATTCAAAACATTTTGCGTTAGCTGCTGCGCCTCATCTTCAATCTCCTGGCGGCCTAACACAATGACTTCATCAACGCTGCGATCGCCGACAACCTGCCGCATCACAGACTCAGAAACATCACGCAAAGTCTCCTCAACGTTCCTGACATTAAAGAGATATTTTACCGGGTCCTGAATGCGGTATTGCACAATCCACTCGACTAAAGCCGAATTCAAGTCGCCAGTGAGCATCAGGGATTCGTCATTAAAGGTGCCTCTTGAGAATTGTGAGCGCACCCCGGCCTGAACCGTACGAAAGCCGAATTCTTCCTTGTAAACAAGCCGCACCCTAACTTTCTTCACTGTTTCGACACCAAATGGAATCTTAAAATGCAGCCCGGGCGATGTCGTGCGAACGTAAGCGCCCACGCGTTGAATGACCCCTACTTCGTCGGCATCGACGGTGTAAAAAGAGGTGAATACAAAGATTAATGCTAAAAAGGCGATTACACCTATAAATACCATTTTTTTTGGCACCTCAGGTAATTCGATGATCTCACCGCCTACATTGATTGTTTTTCGTGCCATCATTTCCTCCTATATTAAATATGAATTTCTTTCATTCGAAAACATATTAGTCAAATTGAATGAAATGCGCAAGCTTTTAATAAGCCCGCTTAAAGATTAAAGAGATGACTACTTAAACCCTTTTGCTCGGGTTTTATTCATTTTTCTAATTTGACTGAATTGATTGGAAAGAGGGACAAAATTTCTTTAAAAAAAATGTAGAGTTTCATGCAAAGGCTTTTTATATTCAACAAAAATTATTGACAAATTTTGGCCGATTGCAAAGACTGTCAGCAAGTCATTCAGATATTTCTGACCTACGATTTTTTGAAAATTGCCTTATGAAATTAAACATTAGAAAATATGGGGCAGACGGACCCGCGGTCGTTATTTTACATGGATTGCTTGGGTCATCTCAAAACTGGCACAGCGCCGCCACGAAACTAAGCAAGCAGTTTCAGATCCTGGTACCCGATCAAAGGAACCACGGCGACTCACCACATGGAACCCATACTATTGAACGATTGAGTGAGGACGTCTTAAATCTGCTGAATCAACAAAACATCGATAAAACATTCTTAATCGGCCACTCCATGGGTGGGGTAGCTGCGATGTCCTTTGCGTTTAAAAAACCGCAACGCCTCGAAGGACTCATCGTTGTGGATATCGCACCGGTTGCGCAGCTGGAACGAATGAACTGGATTTTTGAAGCTTTGGCAGCAGTTGATTTATCGGCGGTCAAGCGAAGACGGCACGCGGAAAAACAATTGGCAGAAAATATTCAAAGTCCGCTTGTCCGGCAATTCTTGCTGCAGAACCTGAAAAGGCAGGAAGATGGAACGTATGCCTGGCGCTGCAATTTGCCGGAGCTGCATGATTTTATCTGGAAGGATGGCCGGTTTGACTTAAAGGAAAGTGACAAATATGAAGGTCCCACTTTGTTTATCGGCGGTGGACGTTCGGAACATCGAATTGCGGAAAAAGAAGAACTGATTGCCAGGCATTTTCCAGATTACCAGCTCACGATGATTCCGAATGCCGGACACTGGGTCCATTTTGAGGCCACTGAAGAGTTTATCACCATCGTGACAGACTTCATTTTCAGTAAACTTAATACGTGATATTACAATCGATACCATTTGTCGTCGACGGCTTTGTACCTGCTCATACCCTATCTTGCTCTTAAGGTCTAACTTACTCCATGTCTCTCTCCCGCGGCATCCCCAACTCACAGCGGTCTGACCTGCTCCGGCCGCAGACCTTTTTCACCAATCTCAAGAAACGCATCTGCCATTCGCTCGCTCTCGGCGATAACGGTTCGCCAATAAGAGATGCGCTCGTCGTCTCTGCCGGCAAAGCGTTTGAAATCTCCTCGATCCGGTATTTTCCCGAACGGCAACGTCTTCACAAAAGCAGGTGAGGGCGCAACCAGCAGCACATTTTGCATGTTGGCGGGTGCAGGTTTACGCCAGGGCAGGCTCTTGTCGAACCAGCCCGGAATCAGCCGGTCTGTGTAATGCGGAAACAAAACGATACCATCATCCACGGCAAACGGAATGTCCAGATGATAGTCGACAATACCGCCATCTCGATAAACTCCCGGCGGCGCCCCCGGAATGTCGCACACGCCCGACATCACCAGTGGGATTGACCCGGACGCGAGGATGGCCGGCTTCAGGTTGCCGGCAGTGAGAGGCACGGCTCTCGACTGAAATCCGTTTGTTTCGACAAGCGGGACCAGCGTTTGATTATAAAACAGGGTTTGTTCATAGAACAAACTCAGGCACTTGCGACTGAGCAGATTGCCGATGGCGGAGGCCACAAGGCCAGAGCTCAGAGCGATGCTGTTTTCAAACGCCACTGCCGGTTTGCACCGCACGGCAAATAGATTCAGGCGCAAAAAAGGATGACTCAAGACTTCTTCAACCGTGGTTTCGTCGAGAAAACAATCAAGAATTTTGAGGCTCCCGGCTGTGACTTCTGCCGCAGATGGGCTGGCTGAATAAGTTTGCTGAACATACGCCTCCTGAAACTTGTTCAGGGCACTAACGGGATCTTTTTGAGCCCCACAGGCAAACCGCCAGGCCGCGATGGAGGACCCGATGAGAACAAGCGGCTCGGCGGCAGGTAGCAGCCACTGCGAAAAAAGCAGCCTGTCGAGCTGCCCAAGCACGAGCCACTTGGGGCCGCCGGCTGCTCCGGCAATGACTTTGACTTTCTCCGGCCCGA
This sequence comes from candidate division KSB1 bacterium, assembly GCA_022562085.1. Taxonomy (NCBI): domain Bacteria; kingdom Pseudomonadati; species Candidatus Zhuqueibacterota bacterium. The sequence continues at coordinate 5,241 of JADFPY010000013.1, forward strand.
AGCCGTCGCGCTTGATGATTTCGAGGGCATTTGAACCGGCATAGAATGTTAGCGGAAATGGGTCTGTGCTCGTCACAATGATGCGGCCTCCTCTGCAACTGTCGCTTTACTTTTTGTTAGTTGTACTTTTTTAATTTTTTTTCAAATGATCTCACTTTGGGAGGTTTTTTCCCTTTTCCTTGCTCAATACTGTGTCCTTCTGATTCAAGTAAAGCTATCTGTCTTTCGGCACCACCGGGATATTTTATATTAATTGCCCCATCAGGTTTTAATACTCTCCAATAGGGTGTTACATTGTCCTCCTTGACTGGTCTTTCTTCTTCCGCAGCTAAAGCAATGAATTTTAAGTAGACTCCTGTCGGGATTGCAGCAGTTACTTGTACTTTTTTCTCTTTAGCCAATGTCTGCCTGAGAATGTCGTTGGTCAACAATTCACCTTTTTGGGTTTTGTTTATGAGTCGTTCAATATCCAATGCATTTGGAATCAGTATTTTTCCTTTACCTAATTTTTTTTCCCAATCAGGCGTAATCTCATGAATCTTTTCTTCTATTTCATTTACTTTTTCCCGCCAGGTTTTCTTTTTGGCCATAAGCTTCCTTTTGGTTATATGTTGATTTGAGTGGGTAACCAGTACTTGACTAAGATATTTTTTAGCCACGGATTCACCCCATTAGATAAAGATATCAGCTTGCCGGAAAACATCAAAGACTCTCATCTAACGGGGTGAACACTGATGAAACACTGATTCTGTTTAATAAATGAAACGCTTGAATTCTACTTTCTTTTTCCGAAATCGATGAGTAATCCTACTTTTATTTCTGTTGCTTTTATTTCATTGAGTAACTGTGCTTCATCTTTTGGATACTATTGCTTTGCGACTTTAAGTTCCACGATAACTTTCCAGCCACAATCCCGACCCGTCGGGACTCGTATTCACCTACAATCGCACTTTAAACTCCACTTTTATAGGATGTTCTATTTCAGCAGAATGACCACGACGTAATAATTCAACCTGTAATGCTTTCTGATAGACTTTTTCTAAAAAACCGTATCCGAGAATATTGTGCACTTCATAGGCTAAACCGATAGTAGCTTCTGTAATGTCTTCATATTCTAATTTTACTTATCCGTGTACAATCGGGGTAAATCCGTGGCTTTATTTTTTCTATGTTTACCCACTGCATTCAACATAGAGCCATTCTTTTTTTAAATTACAGCTAACGATATTTTCCGGCGCTGCAGGGCTTTGACGCGCTGTCGTTGCAAATTCGAACAGACCTTTGAGATTTATTCACCTTGGCAAAACATAAAAGAACACCGACACAAAATGGCTAAAACTACCCATCAAAACAAACAAATGGAAGATAGCGTGATTGAGTTTTATTTTCTTAATGCTGTATAAAATTGCACCAATAGTGTAGGCCATTCCACCTGCAAAAAGCCAAAATAAACCTTCTAAAGGTAAATTATTAATTAATGGTTTGATGGCGAAAACGATAACCCAACCCATGAATACATACATTAGTGTCGAAATTAAATTATATTTCCCCGTAAAAAAAAGCTTCAAAATTATTCCAGTTAAAGCCAACCCCCAGGAAGTACCGAAAATCACCCAACCTATTGTACCCTGTAGAGTAACAAGTGTAAAAGGAGTGTAACTTCCAGCAATGAGAACATAAATAGCTGCGTGGTCAATGATTTTTAATCTGTTTCTTAACTCTGGTTTTTTAGCATTGTGGTAAAAAGTAGAAGCAGCATATAAAATAATTAAACTTGCTCCGAAAATGCTAAAACTAACAATATGCCAAACGTCTCCGTGTAGATTTGCATGCGTAACTAAAAGTACCAAAGCAACAATGCTTAAAATAAAACCGACAGCATGAGAAATGATGTTGATTTTTTCTTCTATAGGCGAGTAGTATTTTATTTCTTCTATATCCTTTATTTAATCAATGTCTTTTGTATATGCTTTTCGACATGCTAAAGAAATATATTCCTACATAATTTATGGTTTTAAGCTCATATAGATAATGTCTGTATCTGGTAGTTCTTTTGAAAAAGCAATTACTGGTTTTATTTGGTTCCGGCGGGCGTACCTTGACCCGGATGAGCGGTCAACCAACATTCTTAACACTCGAACACTTTAAGACCCAAACACTAAAATGAGACCCAAACCCTAAGTTGAAATATATTTTCTTATTTCATCACTGGTCATGATGTCGTCTGCGGAGAAAGAATCGTAAGGACCGTAATCCAGAAGCTGCTGTGCAACGTTTCTCATTGTCGTCAAGCTTGCTCTGATCAAGCCCGGCCCGAGACTGAGCCGGCTGATGCCAATCGCTGCCAGTTCTTTCATGGAAGCAGCTAATTTGGAAGCGTAAACGTTGATGGGTGCCTCAGTTTCCTCTCGAATTCTCTTTAAGGTTTCGACATCGCCGGGGCCAATCGGATAGAGGCAGTCGGCGCCAGCGTCTAAGTAGGCTTTACCTCGAGAGATGGTTTCCGCTATTTTTTCGGAACGTGAGATATCCGCGCTGCGCATGAAGACATCAATTCGGGCGTTTATCACCAGCGGAATACCTTCTTTATCCGCCATATTCCGGATTGCCTGAATGCGCTCACACTGAAAATCAATTGGCTGCAGAGGACCCCCTTCGAACGAGCTGTCCTCAAAGTTAATTCCGACCGCCCCGGCATGCATCACCTGCCGGATATTTTCAGCGATTTCCTGAGGATGCTCGGCATACCCCCGTTCGATGTCGGCGGTCATGGGCACGGCAACGCTTGATGCGATTCGTTCAATCACATCGAGCATTGCATCAAATTTTATTTTCTGGCCGTCGTCATAACCGAGAGAATAAGCCACTGCCGCGCTGGCGGTAGCTACTGCCGGGTAACCTAAACCTTCCAACAGACGCGCGCCAAGCGGATCCCAGATATTGGGCAGGACGAGTAACTTTGGCTCGTGGTGCAGCGCGAGAAATTTCTCGGCTTTTTGAATTTGGGTTGTTTTATCCATTGAGTCCTGAAATTTCAGATTTACCTGATATTAATTCCAACCCCAACATTGACCCCGGGATATTTTGCAAATGTGTAGCTGCCGTGGATGGCCAGGAATACCAGATGTAATCGTACCCCAACATTGGCACGGGTGTTGTTTGGGTTTTTAAACTCGAGATTTATCGGATCTTCGAAATCCTGAATGGCCGGGTCGCCAAAAGTAGGGCCGGGCGTCTCGTCAATGAGCGTAACCGGGTAAGTGCCTTTTAGTTTTACCTTGACATCCGCTGATTCAATGCCAACGCCGCCGAAAAAAGTGAGGACTCCAAACGTTTTTGAGGCAATGACATTAAATGTAAGCGAGTTTGCTTCAATCTCAACTTGCTGGTTGTCATAATTTGCGCCGGTTTGCGCCAGATTGGCCTGCGGTTCCACATCGAGATCTGTTTGAGCCTGGAAGGTCGTGAAAGCTGCCATGACTGCCAGGTCAACCGGGAGAAGTCCGCCAAGGAAGTCGCCCAAATTATGCTTAACCCCTAAACCAAACATTTTGACTTTGCCAAAATCATCGCTTATTTCAACTTCGGGGAAAAAACGTACCATGACCTCTGTATTGGGCAGCACACCAACAGCAGCTTGAATCATGGGCGAGGGCACATAGCGAAATCCGACACCCTGCGGCATAGTTAACGTGTCTAGTACTGTCTCTCCGCCAGGCAAGAGCGGATTGCTCACAAAAATCTCCACCTCAGGTCCATCCGCATCTGCCCCGACTGCCGTTGGCGTGAAAGAATCATTGGGGTTCAGCGGGCGGATATTTTTTAGGCCGAGATTATTCAAATCAAATGTCTCGTCGCTGGTTGGAGCAATGGCTGCGCTTCCCATGACTGTAATATCGAATCCTAAAAATTTATGAGTACGGGCTGTATTGTACCAGCCGTTGTTCAGATCCGCTCCAAAACCGTTGCCAACAGGACGCAGATATTCGTTCACCAACAGATTGGCGTCTTCTACCCCGCCGCGCAGCAGGTCCCCGATATTGTCGACCTGACCGAAAGCCGTATTGCTAAAACATAAAGAAGCAATTAACACCAAACAGATGCCCAAAAATCGATTTATCATATTTACCTCCATATAAAAATGATTTGCTGTTCTAATCTAAAAAAATATCTTCAAAAAGCAATCAGAGGTCTTCTATCGCCACAAAAGGTGAAAAAAACAAATAAAACTATTGCACTTCAAATGACCTCATTTCAAAATACCCTCTTGAAATTTTGATAACCATTTATTATATTTTCAATTCAGGTTAGAACATTTAAGAAAGCAGGAACCCATGAACATTTATGCAGCCATCATTTTGACGACGCTTGTCGTCAGCTTTGTTATCGACCTCATCACCGAAGTTCTAAACTTAAAGGCGCTTCGCGATGACCTCCCCAAAGAGTTTGCCGGGGTTTACGATGCCGCAGCCTACAAGAAGTCGCAGGACTACACCCGGGTAAAAACAAAGTTCGGTTTTATTACTTCTATTTTCAGTATCATCTTGATTTTGGTTTTCTGGTTTGCCGGCGGCTTTAACTATGTTGATCAAATAGTTATAAGCTGGACATTGCATTCAATCTGGACCGGCTTGATTTACGTTGGCATTTTGATTATTGCCAAATCAATACTTTCTCTTCCGTTTAGCATTTATTCAACATTTGTAATTGAAGAACGGTTTGGTTTTAATAAGACGACGCCGCTCACTTTCGTAACCGATATTTTAAAAGGACTTTTACTGGGGGTTCTTTTGGGCGCACCGTTGTTGGCGGGAGTCATGGCGTTTTTTCAATATGCCGGCGGCATGGCCTGGTTTTATTGTTGGCTGGCAACAGCGGTGTTCACATTATTTATTCAGTTCATCGCACCGACCTGGATTATGCCCCTGTTCAATAAATTCACTCCTTTGGAAGAAGGTGAATTAAGAGAGTCGATTCTTTCTTACGCAAAATCGGTAAAATTTTCTCTGCAGAATTTATTTGTCATCGATGGCTCAAAGCGATCAACCAAATCCAATGCATTCTTCACCGGCTTTGGAAAAAATAAGCGTATCGCTTTGTTCGATACCTTAATTGAAAAGCACACGGTCGCGGAATTGGTCGCGGTACTGGCTCATGAGATTGGTCATTACAAGAAAAAGCACATCATTCAGGGGATGCTCATCAGCATTCTGCAAATGGGGGTTATGTTTTTTCTGCTCTCTATTTTTATCAGTCACGAAGGGCTGTTTAAAGCTTTTTACATGGAAAACATTTCTATTTACGCCGGCCTTATTTTTTTCGGGATGCTCTATTCGCCCATCGAATTAATTCTGTCAATTTTCATGCAAATCTTTTCACGCAAAAATGAATATGAAGCCGACCAGTATGCAGCCGAGACAACTAAAGATCCAAATTCAATGATTGACGCGCTCAAAAAACTTTCCGTTCACAATCTGTCTAATTTGACGCCTCATCCTTTGTATGTCTTTCTAAATTATTCCCATCCGCCGGTTCTTGAACGGATTAATGCAATTCGTAAATTAGCAGCTGGGTAACTAAAGAGGCACACTTCGGGATAGAGCGAGAACTCTGGCGAGTTCCGCTAATCAAGGCCGAGAACTCTGGCGAGTTGCGCTACCATCAAATGTTACAATTTCAGCATGCTCCAGGGCTTGTTCCATTAACTTGCTGACATCAAGCAGCTTCTCCGCATTAGTAAGCATTTTTGGATTCGCACGGGTTTGAGGGTTTTCGGGGACAAACAGAGTACAGCAATCCTCGTAGGGTTCAATCGAAACTTCAAATGTGCCGATTTTCTTCGCTTGCTGAATGATTTCCTCCTTATCAAAACCGGCAAGGGGTCTTAATATCGGCAAGTCTGTGACTTCAGCCACGACTCGAATATTGCTCAATGTCTGAGAAGCAACTTGGCCCACATTCTCACCGGTAACGAGCGCTACCGCTTTCTCAGACTGAGCAATGCGCTCCGCTAATCGGACCATGTAACGCCGGTACAATAAGACTCGCAGTTCAGACGGCGCTTTTGCCATGATCTCCTTTTGAATATCAATAAAGGGAATAAAATAGGCTTTGCAATGAAATTGGTACCGGTTAAGGATTTGAACCAGGCGATCGGTGTTTTCCTGGGAGGCCTTGCTGGTAAAAGGCTGGCTGTGAAAATGTGCATAAATTAAGTTGACTCCCCTTTTCAGCATCATGTATGAAGCAACGGGAGAATCAATTCCCGAAGAAAGCAGGCAGACGGCTTTTTCACTGACTCCGACGGGTAAACCACGCAGACCCGGAATCTTTTCAGTGTAAAGCAAAGCCGCTCTCTCGGTAATTTCAATATAGCAGGCGATTTCCGGTTCACTCAAATCAACTTTCTTGCCACAATTTTTCTGGACAAACGCCCCAACCTGTTTATTAACCTCCATCGAGTTAATTGGAAAATCTTTTTGCGCCCGGCGTGTTTCTATTTTAAATGAATCAAAAGACTTATTTTCCAGCAGGCTCCAGGCTGTCTCTTTATGGCCTCAATATCTTTTTCAACAGCAGTGCCAAAACTGAAATGGCTAATCCCGAAAACATTTTGTAATCCTACTTTTGCGAGTTTTTCCTGGCCTGCTTCTGCCAGATTAATGACAAGCCTTCCCCGAAGCCTTTCTATCTCTTTGATATTAACTTTGTGTAGAGCTTTTTTTATATTTGTCTTTAACTTATTTTCAAAAAAAATACGGTTTCTGCCTTTCAGAGCGATTTCGCCGTAATGGATGACAATTATTTTTTTACAAAGGTTTGGCATATAAAAATATAGAACAATTTAAGATATTCTCAAAACGAAAAAAGGCACAGCCAAAATTTTGACCATGCCCTTTTCTCCTCCTCCTACCTCTTATTTTAATTTAACGTAAAAAATACCAGAGTCAAGGTTTTTTCAAAACATGTCAGATAGGATTTCGGTCTTATTCAAAAAAAAATTAATTAAAACAAATCAGTTCAAATTGGCAAGGCCGGCCAGAGCATTCTTATGATCAGCGTTTTCTTTTAAGGCAGACTCAAACATTCTTTTCGCTTTTTCGGGCCAACCGCTTGCCGAATAATATTGACCAACATTAAAATAAACCCCGGCCAAACCCTCTTCATTACCAAATTGCTCGATAATCCCCTTCGCATTTTTACCAAAATGTCTTTTTGTGCGTTTAGGATCCTCTAAAAGAAGTGTGAGCAGCAAAATGTTGTCCTTATTTACTTGAATCAACGAAGTCAGCACGTCAATGCCCTCTTCAAAAAGTGCATCAATTTTCTCTAAATAGTCTTGCAAGCTCTCCTCGCTTTTTTGAAAAGTATCGCTTTTTTCAACATAGTGTTCCATGACATATCTTGATTCCCGGGCGACCATCACTTTATGAAAAAGCAGACCGATATTGTTCATAAATTCAGTTTCAATTTTATTGGGCATAATTTTGTGCCCCTTTTCAAATTTGTTTTTTTGGGGGTCGATCAGTCGCTTGTAAACCAGATGGTGTTCTTCTTTAATCTCAAACAGGATTTCACAAATTTCACGAAGTTTATCAAAAGAAAGAAAATCTCCCCGGCGTGAAGAGCGGCGGTAGTTTTTAAATTCCTCACGTGCTTCTAAATAAAGCATCACTATGTTTCGAATCTTCCAGTTCTTGACCCGGTTTAAGTATGGTTTAACTTCAGTCTTTTTAGACATCCTTTTACCCCTGGTCAGCGAAAAAGTCAGGCTCGTTGGGTTTAACAAACCATTTAACTTAATATCTTCTTAGACTAAACGCAAGATCTTATTCGTAATTAAACAAAAAGAACCCCCGTGAAAACTAATTTCACGAGGGTCTATTCTTACTGTCTATGAAAAAAAGTCATTTCTTTTTTCGTTTTGAATAAAAACCGATAGCAGCCAACGGCAGCAGAAAGAATGAGAGATTAGCTGCAGCGTTTACCGTCGTTTTCAAGGATTGATTTTGAATATCGAAATCAATTGCCGGTCTGCCAAAACCACATGAAGGCGGCTGAGTCGGAGGCGGATCAGCAATTGAAAAGGTGTTGTCACTGTCACGGGTCTCGTTGCCGTCGTTGTCGGTGGCGGCTACGAAATAAATTATTGTACTGCCCAGAGACTGACCCGGGATATTGCCGCTATAATGATCAGCACTGGTAGAGGTCATAGCAACAGTAACCGCCTCTTGACCACTAACCTGGTATGTCAAACTCGCACTCTGAATACTGCCGTCATCCAGAATATCCGCTTCGACCACGTAAGGTCCGGCATCGTCCGGTCTATTTTGAAGTCGTGTCGTATTCGCAATGATGGGATTTGTGGAAAGGGAGTTATTGACATTCAATCTTCCACCAGTTGATGTCGCATCGCTGAAACTCGCGACTCGATCAACGCCTCCTAGAATACGCGTTTTAATTTGCGCCATTGATAATCCAGGAAATTGTGCCCAAATCAAAGCAGCGGCACCGCTCACATGAGGCGTGGACATTGAAGTTCCGCTAAACGTACTGTAAGTGTTACCTCTGGTTGTACTACGAATGTCCTGGCCGGGCGCAGCAAGATGCACGGTATTTCTGCCCGTATTCGAAAAGCTGGCCAGGTTGTCACTGCTGGTACTGGCGGCAACTGAAATAACGTTTGGCACTTCATAGCTTGCCGGATAGGAAGGAAAATTATCGTTATCTTGCGAGGCATTGCCTGCTGCTGCGACAAACAACACACCGTTGTCATTTGCAAACTGGATGGCATCTTCCAATGATTGTGAGAATCCGCCGCCGCCCCAACTGTTACTCAAGACTTTAGCTCCATTGTTAACACCGTAAATTATGCATCCAAGTGCGTCATCCAGTGAGCCACTGCCATCTCCACCCAGAAATTTTAGCGGCATGATTGAAACTTGCCAGTTGACCCCTACAACGCCTACACCATTGTTTCCAACGGCGCCGATGGTTCCGGAAACATGACTTCCGTGGTCGTTATCGTCATCAGGGTTGTTATCATTGTTTGCGAAATCCCAACCGCGAACATCATCAACAAAACCATTTCCATCGTCGTCCGTATTGTTGTTTGGAATTTCGGCGGTATTTGTCCATATGTTGTCTTCTAAATCCTCGTGGTCCCAATCAACTCCGGTATCGATAACACCAACAATAATAGCCCTGTCGCCTGTTTGAATATCCCAGGCAGCCGGGGAATCCGTAATTGTCATGCCGTATAATTGCGAAAACTGTGGATCATTCGGTTCAACAAAGCGTCTATAAACGTAATTCGGTTCTGCATAAACAACGTTGGGATCGGCTTCGCACTCTTTTATGGCCTGACTTACATCTTTGCCACCCGTATCGCAGTGATATACCCCGAGATTGTCAAACTGTTCTAAAATCGTGATCCCAACATTTGACAAAGTACGAGCAACTTCCTCGGTGGCAATATTTTTAAACTTAATTATCACTTCACCGGGCCTGTGTTCGGCCAGCTGTGCTTGAGCAGCCATAACCGTTTCAGGATTGCTTGCTTCCGGGCTAGCCTCATTAGAGAACGCTCTAACTTCAGCGGTAGGTTCAGCATACTTAACAATGGATGCATTGCTGCACAATTTAATTACCTCTTCTACTGAATAATCCGAAGATATCCTAAATACCTGGACATTGATCTCATCAAATGTTTTGACTTTAACCAGGCCCAACTCTTTTGTAAAGGAGTTAATTTTTTCTAAACTGACATCCTCATTAAATTTAATTAAAACTTTTCCTGCACGCTCATTGGTAGCTGCGGTTAGCCAAAAAGCAGAAACCAACCCCACCGTCAAAATTAAAAGAACAACTTTCATTTTACCAAACATGACGCCTCCTTCCATTTGTTATGATTAAAAAAAATAAATTCACTCGACTCCATTTTTCAAACTGCCAATTTCACTAATCTTGCATTCCACGATATCGCCGGCATGCAATTCACCGACCCCTGCCGGTGTTCCTGTTGCAATTAGATCCCCCGGTTGCAATGTACAAAATTTCGAAATATAGGCAACGATTTCTTCAACTTTAAAAACCATTTCCGATGTTGAAACCTGTTGTTTCTGTTCACCGTTTACGGTTACTTGCAATTCCAGGTTATTGTAATCTTCAACCGCGTCTGTTGGAACCAGAAAGGGACCGAACGGGCAAAAAGTATCGAAACTTTTCGAGCGAAACCAGGGTTTTCCTGCTTTTATATCGCTTTTTTGTAATTCCCGTGCGGTAACATCGTTGAGAATACTAAAACCAGCCACGAAGTCAATTGCTTTACTTTGAGAAATGTTGTGTGCCTGCTTGCCGACAACTACCGCAAGCTCCCCTTCAAAATCAATCCTGCCCACATCCTTCGGCCTCCTGATAACTTCGTGATGCGGAATAATCGCCGATGGCGCTTTTGAGAAAAAGAGAGGTTCTTCAGGAATTTCATTTTCTAATTCAGCGGCATGGCCTTTGTAATTTCTCCCTATGCAAAGAATTTTTTGAGGTCGGCCAATGGGGGGTTCAAAAGTGTAGGTGCCCTTTATTTCTAACTCAGACAAAGGTCTTACTTGCTTTAAAGTATCCAAGACCTCCTGTAAAGTTTCCAACCTGAAGAAATCAGCCTCAACCATTACTTGTAAGAAACCGAGGCTAGGACCGCGTCCATTGTTTTTAATCTCTTTATAAAGCTCCCATGCCTGGGAAAAGTTATAAAAAGCATTTTCAAATTGCACGCCAATTTGTAAAATGCCTTTGTCTGTCTTAAATGAAAAAGCCTTCAACGGGATTCCTTCCCACACCCTGGTTTTTTTGCGCCCTTGCTTTTGTCCGTTTGAAATAAATGGATAGAAGCAATCTCGAGAGCGTAGAACTTACGCAAAATGAAGCCCATAATATGGAAATATTCGATGATTGTCAAGTATTCTTTGCACAGGATCAGAATTGTATGGCGGTCTCTAATGAAATGTAACTTTAACTCCCAAAACATGTACTGTTTGAGATAGCGATTGTCATATTCTCGCTCGTCAAGTTGGGCGTTTACGATATCGCCTAGTGAAATAATGCCGGCGATTTTTTCATTCTCCAATATTGGCAAGTGTCTGATTCGGTTCTTCGTCATGACCCCTATGGTATATTCGATGTCGTCTTCCGGAACACCTACAATTACGTTTTCAGTCATGCCCTGGAAAACCTTTGTTGTTCGCAGCATTTTGTCTCGCTCAGCGCTCTCTCGAAGAATATCACGTTCGGATATAATGCCTTCGAGTTTTCCGTCGTTATTCAAAACAAGTAAGGCGCCTGATATTGTGCTTAACCAACACCTGTATCGCATCATGGGTTGTTTTGGACTTGTTAATAGTAAGAACCTCCTGACCTTTCGAAGCCAGAACATCTTTGATCTTCATCCTAAGCCTCCTTATTATATGATAAAGATTTGTAAACTCATTTAAACTATTCCGGGGTCCGGGGACTTTCTGCTTCCTTATAAGCTGTACAAACAGTGACCGGTAAATTGGGATACTTCCGAAAAGATGGATCAATTTTAGAATATTTACACAAGAAAAATAGACTTTCTCTCTGATTTTGAATTACCTTTGCATAAATACAGGTTTCACATAGTCCAACGCGCATAAAATTACTAACACTTCTCTTAAGTATCGAAAGTATAGAGGTATTTTTCCAAAATTTTGTCAGAAATATCAACATCTTCAAAATTCAATCTTGAAGCTTTCGGGTAACGCTCCAATATTTTTTCCGATACTTGGATAACCTGCTCTTCACGAATAGACGAACATTTACCGTCGGCGTCGTGAATTGCAATTATTTGTTTGCCAACAGGTTTCCACTGATGCGGATCGGTTTGACCAAATAAAGCAACCACCGGAATTCCAACGCCGGCAGCCAAATGCATAAATGCCGATTCATTGCATATCATCAGATTAGAGAAAAAAACAACGGCGGCAAATTCCCTAAAATCAAGATGATTGACTTCGATAGGTTGAAATGGCAAACCACTGATAAATTCCCGCCCTGAATCGTTGTCTTTTAGTCCCCAGGAAGTGATAATCTTTGCATCATAATTCATACAGAAAAATTTGGCGATGTGTACAAATTTAGTCACCGGCCATCGACTTTGACCATCATCCGAACCAATATGAACGGCTAACAAGAATTCTTCCGGTGAGACTTTTTGCTCTTTTAAAAACGCTACCGCACATTTTTTTTCTTCCTTGGTCAAATATATTTCTTCCGAGAAATCTCTCGTGTCGGCTTCAATGTGGCGCACAATATCGAGGTTGCGCTCTGTTTGGTGCTTGTTGATCTCTGAGTAAGGTGCAATCAAGTTGTAAAAAAAATTGTTTTTACAACCCTCAAGAACAAGGTGTTCCGAACCTAAAATATATTTAGCGCCAGTTAAATAAGCCAAAATATCACTTAAAAAAGAATGAGTGACCGTATTCAGAACGATGACCAGGTCAAAATGAGAACGGATCTTTTTAATAAGATTTATTGTTTTTTTAAAAGACCACCCGGAGAGCCGGTTCTCAAAACTGATTACTTCGTCTAAATAAACATTGTTGAGTAAGACGGGTGCAATATCAGCACGCGCCAAAACACCGATGTGCGCCTCGGGAAAGCGCTGCTTCACCGCGCGAAAGACCGGAGTCGTTATCATTAGGTCTTTCAAATCATCATGTCGCCGAATAATCAGAATACGGCGAATTTTTTCGGGAGTTATTTCAGATGGGTTAACAGTGGTTTTTCCCACAGCTTTTTCGAGCAGTTTAAGACAGAAAGTTTTGAGTGCTCTTGAAAGCTTAGGCTTCGCACTCATGGTGTTACCCTTGGATAATTTTAAAAAAATATATAGGATGAATAAGTAGCTTTATTCACGATTCTTTATAAAAATAGTTCCTCACTTGATGGATGAACCGGCCAAAGAGAAATCATCTTTAGGTTGACTCGATGATTCGCCATTTTTATTTAACTCTGCTAATTTATGAATCTCCTTGACGACATTTTCTGCATCGTGGTATTTTTGCACCCAGATTCTTCCTTTTTTGCTTAAATCCCGCCTTAAATTTCCATCAGAGATTAAGGCCACCAATTGATCTTTGATGTTATACCCATCTATAACAACAAACGGATGCTCCGGATATTTTTCTGCAAACCCGGGGGCCAAACAGGAGAAAGTGGGAATGCCCATGGCCAAAGCCTCAAGCGAATTTAACCCGTAACCCAGGTCGCCAATTTGATCGACAAAAATATGGCATTCGGATTTTCTATTCAAACTCTCCTGGTGCGGAAGGTTTTCGATTAAAACCAACTCCACCGGATGCTCGGATTGAATCTCTTTTATCGCTGCAATAATTTGATCGCTGCCTTTTGCCCGCCGGTTTGTTGGTGCGTGTCCAATTTTGATGACTTTCGATTCGGGCTCGGGTCTGACTTGGTATTGATTCACATCAAACGGAAAAAAGACGTGATAGATATTGGGATGAAGCTTTAAATGGTCGAATTCGAGAGTCACATTCAAATCAGACAGCGAATCAATTTGTGGAATCGCACCCCGGGTTCTCAAGTCACTACCGGTGTAACAGCAAATCACTTTTTTGCCTAACGACTTCAATTTTCGAGTGGTGCGACCGTCCCGAAAAAACTCCAGGCCGCCGTCGAGTTGGTAAACGTCGAAATTCCAGAAATCGATTTCGCTGAATAGCCAGTTGATTTTTTTTTGCCAGAGGCGCTCACGGAAACCGATTAAAGTTTTTTCGGGACGACCGTTTGGACGCCAATAAAGAGGAATATTTTCCAGCTTTTTCGTTTGGTTGTTAATATCGAGTTTGCTTGGGTGGGAAAAAGCTTTCTTCGCAAACCGGACCCCGCCTGAGTTCAAAAAGGGCAAGTTGAGGCAGATGTCTTCCGGGTAATTTCTTTTATCCTTGCCCAGGGTAACAAGCCGGCTATGATATCCAAGCTTGCGTTCAGCTTTGACAAATGTAATCGGCACCCCTGAGGTATTGAACGGAGCGATATGTAGAATTTTTAGTGCCATAGCTTAGATTTGACAGTCATCTTTGAGATGACTGTCAAATATTTCTCACCAAAGTATCCCGAAAAACGCCTTGAGCTCCGAAGCTCTCTTTAAACCTCGCGAGTCCCCAATTTGGTTTCATATTAACAGTAAAAATGCCAAAATCTAAAAATTTAAAATAATTCCGGATAGACCAGCGCACGACTTCGTAAAAAAGGGCGTTAACAGCACGATGCTGCTGCATGTCTTCAAGGTGACTGATATAAAAAGCCAGCGCGACTTTAGGATTGCAGACAAAAATGACGATTCCCGCAATCATTTGGTCGTCGTGAAAAGCGCCGAATAATTTTATCTTGTCAGGAAACAAATTTTTCAATTTGAATAATTCATTCAAGGAATGGGTCGGCTGGACGTTGTGACGCATGCCAAGATTCTTTTGCAAAATTGTGTAGAAAGCAGGGAAATCATCGCTTTCACAAATCTTGACTCCCGATTTTTCAGCTTTGCGCACGGCTCTTCTGGACTCCGGATTAAAAATCAACAAGGTATCCTCTTCTGCAAAATCGAGGGGAATCACGCTGGAAACTTCTCTTTTCAGATAAGTGAATCCGGCTTCCAGCAAGGCGAAATCCAGGTAATTGCTAGGACGGGAGTAGTAAATTTGCGGCGGTAAAGTCAGGATGGTTTTAGAAATAGCATTAGCGTTTGTCCATTCTGTTAACGCTTCGACCACGCCAAATACATCTTTAATAGAAATTGAATCCATCAAAACCGGTCCCGCCATCGAACCCCCGGGATGCGAAATCAAAACCTGGGATTCGCCTTCTTGCTTAATCGCGGCAGGAAATAAAGCAATGCATTTTTGTTCTTTTTCAAATATTAATGAAACGTCCCGGAAACGGTTTTTAGGATGGTAGTTTATAAATTGGCGAGTATGGAAAATCGTGCCGTTGTTAGATGCAGAGACAAATTCATCCCAGGCATTTTTATTTCTTTCGTGAAACTGTTTAACCTTGATAACACCTTTTTTCTTGAGATCCTTGAAAGCAATTTCTCTTTTTTCATTCAAATAACTTTACCATAATTGCTTTTTGAACATGGAGGCGATTTTCAGCTTCATCAAACACAATTGCATGAGGGCCGTCAATCACCTCGTCTGTAATTTCATCGCCGCGGTGGGCCGGCAGACAATGCATGACCAGGCAATCTGCTGCCGCGTGTTTGAGCAAGTCTGCGTTGACTTGAAAATCACGAAACACAATTTTTCGCTTTTCGGCTTCGGCTTCTTGTCCCATGCTTGCCCATACATCTGTGTAAACGACATCCGCATTCTGAACGGCTTCTGCAGTGCTCCTGAATATTTGAATCTCGCTGACACCGTTTTGCATAGCCGATTTTAAAACCTCATCATCCGGGTCGTATCCTTCCGGGATCGCAAGTGAAAGCGTCATCGGAATTTTCGAAGCGATATTTATCCATGAATTGGTGACATTGTTACCATCGCCGACATAAGCAATTTTCAGGTTATCGTTTCGCCCTCTTTTTTCGTATATTGTAAACAAGTCAGCCATGATTTGACAGGGATGCAGTAAATCTGTCAATCCGTTGACAACCGGCACAGTAGCGTGTTTGCCTAACTCCAAAATATCCTCATGGTCAAAAAGTCTGGACATTATAATGTCAACATACCGTGAGAGCACCTGTGATACATCTCCAACTGATTCCCGCTTGCCAATCTGAATATCATTTGGTCCCAAATAGAGTGCGTGCCCACCAAGCTGGAACATGCCGACTTCAAAGGAAACGCGGGTGCGAGCTGAAGGCTTTGCAAAAATCATCGCAAGGGTTTTGCCTTCTAAAAGTTTGTGCGGCTCACCATTTTTTTGTTTGGATTTTAAATCCTCTGCCAAGTCAAATATTTCTAATATCTCACCCTTTGACGAATCCGAAATCGCGAGAAAGTGTTTGATCACTTAAAAGGCCCTTGTGTTTTTCTGGTTATGACTAAAATAGAAGTGTGTCTATAAAATATACCGGCTCAGATCCTCGTCCTCCACAATATCGTTTAATGTGTCTCGAACAAGTTTCTTGGTAATCTCCACTTTTTTGATTTTCACATCGGGAACATTAAATAAATGGTCTTCCAGGAGAGCCGTTAAAATCGTGTGCAATCTCCGCGCACCGATATTCTCCGTGCGTTCGTTAACCTGGCTTGCGATGTTAGCAATTTCCTGTATTGAATCTTTTGTGAATTTAAGATCCACACCTTCTGTTTTGAGAAGAGCGATGTACTGTTTAATCAAGGCATTTTCAGGCTCGGTCAGAATCCTGACGAAATCGGCTGCGGTGAGGCTGTTCAACTCAACACGGATTGGGAAGCGGCCTTGCAGCTCCGGAATGAGATCAGAAGGTTTTGCAACATGAAAAGCCCCAGAGGCAATAAATAAAACATGATCGGTTTTCACCATGCCGTATTTTGTGAACACACTTGTCCCTTCCACAACCGGAAGTAGGTCTCTTTGAACCCCCTGCCGCGAAACATCCGGACCTGCTTTGCTGTCTTCACCGGCAATTTTGTCAATTTCATCAAGAAATACGATGCCGGAGTTTTGAACGCGTTCGATAGCCTCTTGAACCACCTGTTCCATATCAATAAGTTTTTGGGCTTCCTCTTGAATGAGATGATTCCTGGCCTCCTTTACTTTCATCTTCCGGCGTTTGGTTTTTTTGGGCATCATTCCGCCAAAGAGATCCTGCAGATTTACGCCCATTTCTTCCACGCCCATTGGCGAGATGATCTGCATTGAGGGAAATTGATCGCTCTGGACATCCAGCTCGACGGTCCGATCTTCTAATTCTCCTTTGTCGAGTTTGGCTTCGAATTTGGCGCGGTTCCTTTTGTAACGCTCCTCGGAATCATCAATCTCCGGATCTGAATTGTTATCGATTCCGACGCGTTTTCTTTTTTTCGGGGGAGGAGAAATCAGCAAATCTAATATTCGCTCTTTTGCATGTTTTTCGGCCCTTACCTGCACTTCGTCCGTCTTTTCAGATTTGACCATTGAAACAGCCAGATCGGTCAAATCGCGAATCATAGACTCAACATCGCGGCCGACATAGCCAACTTCAGTGAATTTTGTGGCCTCAATTTTTATGAAGGGGGCATTAGCAAGGCGGGCTAATCTCCGCGCGATTTCGGTTTTTCCAACCCCGGTGGGACCGATTAGAATAATGTTGTTTGGGTAAATTTCATCGCGAAGTTCTTCGGGAACCTGCTGACGACGCCAGCGGTTTCTAAGTGCAATAGCAACTGATTTTTTAGCATTATCCTGGCCAATAATATATTTATCTAACGCTTCTACAATTTGTTTTGGCGTCAACTCTTTAAGGTTTGACATTCAGAGGCATCCTCATCATAATTCGGCGACTGTAAGATCTGAACTGGTGTAGATACAGATTCTGGCTGCAATTTTCAACGACTCCTCGACTATTTTTTTTGCATCTAAATCGGCATGTTTTACTAAGGCACTGGCCGCAGAGAGCGCAAAACTGCCTCCGGAGCCAATCGCGAGAATATTATCATCAGGCTCGATAATGTCACCGGTTCCGGAAATTAAGAACATGCTTTCCTTATCGATAACCACAAGTTGGGCTTCAAGTCCGCGTAGATATTTATCGGTTCGCCACTCTTTGGCCAATTCGACGGCAGAACGGCTCAGATTTCCGCTGTATTGGTCCAAGCGTTTCTCAAATCTTTCGAAAAGTGTGAAGGCGTCTGCGGATGCTCCGGCAAAACCCGCCAAGACAGAATTATCATAAAGCCTGCGGATTTTTTTTGCCTTTAGCTTTAGGATTGCATCACCAAAGGTCACCTGGCCATCGCCACCCAAAGCGCTTTTTCCTTTATGGCGGACGCCGAGAATTGTTGTGCTTCTAAATGTTTCCATTCTACACTTAAATTTTTCTTCTTAAGCGGGAAACCGGAATCATCATTTGTTCCCGGTACTTAGCCACTGTACGGCGAGCCACTTTAAATCCTTTCTCCTTTAGCATCTCCGCTATTTTTTGATCGTTCAATGGTTTATTGGAATGCTCTTTGTCAATGATTTCCTTAATGATGGATTTAATTTTTTTGTTTGAAACATCGTCTCCGGCATCGCTGTGGATCCGTTCACTAAAAAAATACTTCAACTCAAAAACGCCATGCTCAGTCTGGACATATTTACTATTCGTAACACGGCTAATTGTCGAAATATCCATACCGATTTCATCCGCGATATCCTTCAAAATCATAGGCTTCAGGAAATCCTTTCCACGCCCGAAAAATTCATTTTGTTTTTCGATAATTGTTTCCATCACCCTCAAAATAGTGGCCCGTCTTTGATGAATTGAATTGATTAACCACCTTGCAGACTCCAAACTTTGCCGAATATAATCTCTGGTTTCTTTTGAAGACTTCTTTTTATTCAGTAATAATTTTTTGTATGTATTATTTATTCTAAGATGAGGAATATTCCAATCATTCATGCTAATTTTAAATTCATCTCCCTCTTTTTCAACTACCAGATCCGGAACGATTACATTTTGATGCAAGAGCACATAACCTTCACCAGGTTTAGGATTTAACTTTGTAACTTCTTCGATGACCCGGCGAATGTCATCCAGAGTTAGATCCATCTTCTTGGTTATTTTTTCGTAGCGCTTATTTGTAAAATCTTCAAAATGATCCTTAAGGATGTCAATCGCTATCTCATTGTTAGGATCAATTTCCTCCATTTGAATTAACAGGCATTCCCGAAGATTTCTGGCTCCAATACCAAGCGGATCAAAGTGTTGAATAATTTTTAGCACCTTTTCAACTTTGTCCCAATCAACATCAAGATTTACGGCAATTAAATCCGTTTCATAAGACAAATACCCACCTTCATTAATGTTCCAAATAATATACTCCCCAATCATAATTTCATCTTCGGGAAGAGACATCATATGAAGCTGGCTTAAGAGATGTTCAGGTAACGTGGATTGTGCTACCTCCGGACGGTCAAAAACTTCAGCACTGTCGTCCCTGGGCATTTTGAATTCGTATGTATCTTCGTCATTTAAAATTGCGTCCCAATCGATTTCCTCTTTTTCAAAGTCATCCATGGCATCCTTTTCAGGTTCGTCCTCTGCCTCCTTATCGTCACTAACCTCGCCATCAACTTCATTGACTTCGTCTTCATCGATTTCTGTTTCCAATTCCATTTCCATCTCTTCATCTAATTCGAGAAGAGGGTTCATTTCAAGTTCAAGTTTGATTTTGTGCTCTAAGCTCAAAGCCGGCAGTTGCAGTAAAGATGACAGCAACACCTGTTGCGGCGACTGCTTCAACTGCATGCTGAGCCTTTGGGTTAAGTTCAGGTTAGGCATGATTCGAATCGACCTATTTCAAATAAATCCATTTATGGAAATCTCCTAATTACTTATCTCTCTAATTTAAATTTTTCCCCTAAATAAAGCTTAATGGCTTCGGGATCATTTGCTAATAATTCAGCCGTTCCTGATTTTAGCACCACGCCGTCATACAAAAGGTAAGTTCGATCTGTGATCGACAAAGTTTCATGAACATTATGATCGGTTATTAAAACGCCGATGCCTCTCTCTTTTAATGAGCGAATGATATTTTGAATCTCCTCAACGGCTATCGGGTCAACGCCTGCAAAAGGTTCATCGAGCAAAATAAACTTGGGCTCGGTCACAAGCGCGCGTGTGATTTCAACACGGCGCCGTTCACCCCCCGATAAAGTATAAGCTTTATTCTTTGCCAGATGGGCAATATTTAACTCCATCAAAAGACTCTCTAATCGGCTTGCTCGTTCTTCTTTTGAAATGTCAAGAGTCTCGAGAATTGCTAAAATATTCTGTTCAACAGTTAATCGACGAAAAATTGACTGTTCTTGAGAAAGATAACTAATTCCCATCCGCGCTCGTTTATACATCGGCTGCCGGGTGATTTCCTGATCATCTAAGTAAATCTTGCCACTTTGAGGGCTGATCATGCCGACAATCATATAGAACGTTGTTGTCTTTCCGGCACCGTTAGGACCAAGTAACCCGACAATTTCGCCCTGCTCGATATCTATACTAACCTGGTTTACAACTTTCCGTTTTTTATAAACCTTAACAATATCTTCGGTTCTTAATTTAATCATTCATCAAGCACTAACAAGCTTTGACAGAAGGCTCTGGTTACTTAAATTAAATTGTAAATTCATATTTGATTAGGCGGTGAATATTTCCCGGTTGATAAATCCGGGTTGCTGCTCACCTGAACCGTTTGCGCTTGGCCCTCAGACAACTCAATAGTTATCCTGTCACCGGAGACCTCATTAGTGCCCTTGTACTCCTTTTCTTCTATAATATGATATAAGCTCGTTGCTTGATTTTCTATGATAACTTTCTTTAGTTCATTCGCATCCCCAAAAAAGAACTCCATGGTCTGGCCCGTTAGTTTATTCAGCCATTTTCCTCTATCTAAAGTGTCCGCATCCGAAGTCGCCAAAGCATTGCCTGTCACGACCGCCCTGGTTAACTTGGAATCATTCAAATAGAGCTTCAAAGTATCACCTGAGATTTGCTGATTTCTTTGTAAGACTTTAGGGGAATCGTTTAAAGTAATTTCTTTTTCCGATTTAATATATTCTGCTTGCCCGCAGGTTGCTTTAATACCCGGTTGAATAATTACAACATTTCCTTTGGCGATAATTCGCTGACCACTTTCAAAGATTTCCATGGTGTCCGCCAGAATTCTCATAATTTCACTGCCGAGGCTGTCGTGTTGAATGAGAACAGGGTCGTCAAATACTTTCCCATACTTCTCTTCTCGCTGATAGCTAGCAAATCCCCCGGTAAGAATCGTCCTCTCTTTTGAATCTATTTTTCGAACATCCCCTTCGGAAACTAATCTTTTTTGCTTTTGAAAATATGTCATCCGATTCGCAGTAGTCGTATCGGTTTCTGTAAAGCTCCTGACATTTCCGATTGCGACTTGTTTAAATTCCATCGAGTAAACATAAACCGTATCCGCAAACAGATTCTGTTCTTCATCATAAATATGAACGTTGCCAATTAGAGCGAACGGATCTTCATCGATGATTTGGGAAGCGAGATCACATTCAATAGTCGTCTTCCCCTGCTTGAGCTTAACATTACCTTCCAAAACTTGTTGTACTTTTTGACCAATTGTTTCTCGTTTTAAAAGATCAGCAGAAATCAGCCTCAACCGTTCTTCTTTGTCCTGGCTGAATGTTGCGCCTGGAGTAGAAAAAATCAGAGTTAGCAAAAAGATCGTATTAGTTTGTATTCTTCTCATCCTTGAAGTCGAGTTGTAACTTTTTCTGCGTAACTCCTGTTGGCTTTTTGATGGTCCAGTTTTTTAAAGATTTTCCTGATTCGAATCCGTGGCCGAAAATCGTATCATTGTCCGCCGTAATAAATCTCACAAAGTCTTCGGAAGTGATTTTGCTTTGATTTTGAGTCAGGCGAAGCGACGATGTATTTAATTGGATCCCGTCTTTTGACCATACAACGACTTGGCCCGTTAAATCAATATTGGTTGTATTTTCGTTCAAAAAAGCTTCATCGGCTCGAATTCGTAAAATTTGGTCTTCGTTTTCATCAAAAAACTCAAACTCAACCCCATCGACAAACTTAACCAATTTCTTTTTTGAAAATCTTTTCATGTGAACATACTTAATTTTGGAAGATACTTTGCCCTTGTTCGTGGAGACCACGGTCGAATTCCACCCTTCCTGATCGGGAATATCAGTCAAGGCCTGGTTGGTCGCGGTTACTGCCCTATCGGACTGACACGATAACGTCAAAATCAAAAATGCACAAAAAGTAAAAGTTTTAAAAAATTTAAAATACATACAAAATTGAACGATGACTTTCACAATGAAATGTCTTAATTAAGCCTGCTGTTTGTTTCTTTTGTAATGAACAGCCGCTTTTACAAATTATCTAAAAAGAGGATGCCCCGCCAGTACCCGAGACTTTAACTCCGGATGAAACTGCACACCAAAATACCATGGATGATCATGAAGTTGAACAATTTCGTCGGTTTCGGCGTCATCATCGGTGACATACACCTCGCCGTACTGGTACGGACTCAGTGTTCCGGGATCGACGTTTATGTAGGGATCCAATTTAAGAATAGTTATTTTTAAGCTAGGTGATTTTAGTAGCAGCCCAATGGATGCTGATGCAATGCCCTTACCAAGTGAAGATACACCCCCCCGGTAATAAAAATATATTTTGTTTTAGGATTTACAGGCATTCAATACCCTCTAGTATTTATTTTTTTCGTATCTAATAAATTCGTTAAACACCATTGTATTCTAACCAATTACTTTCGGTACGCTAAAGTAGCTCTGTTTTTTTTTCGGCGCATTTGCAAGAGCCTGTTCTTGCTCAAGCCAGTTTTGTGCCTTATCTTCTCTAAGAATATTCTTCAAATCAATTATATGCGAAGTCGGCTCAACAGCTTTCGTATCTAACTCATTCAGCCTTTCAACATAAGCCACAATTTGATCCAACTCTTTAGCCAATTTTTCTTTTTCCTCAAAAGAAAACTCAAGCCTGGAGAGTGTTGCGATCTTTTCTACATCTTCGATTTTTATGGGCATCACACCTCTTGAAAAAACAGACTTTCAGGCCTAAAATAGCAGCCGTAATATAAAATAAATGGAATTGATTGTCAAGGTCAATTTAGGCAGTTGGCATAATTTTTGTAAATGTTACATTTATGAGACTTCACAAATACAAAAAAGAGCAGCAAATTTTGCTGCTCTTTAAGTATTTTAGCAAAATTTAAAGAGAACTCAAATCTTCGTCATGATATTCACCACTTTCCTATGCCGTCCCTTGCGTTGAAATTTAACGGTTCCTTCAGCCAGCGCAAAAAGAGTATCATCTTTCCCAATACCAACATTGAGACCGGGATGAAATTTTGTCCCTCTTTGCCTGACAATTATACTCCCTGCTGTAACTAACTGTCCACCATATCTTTTTACACCGAGAAACTGCGGATTGCTATCCCGGCCATTTTTAGAACTTCCTACACCTTTCTTATGTGCCATTTACTTTGCCTCCTTCGATTCTTCCTTGCTCTTACTGGCCGCTATGCTCTGAATTTCCAATTTAGTATAATCCTGTCTATGCCCCCTTTTGACTTCAAAGCCTTTACGTCTTTTCTTCTTATAAACAATGACTTTCTTCCCGCGCTCAAAGCTTAATATCTTTGCTTTAACCGTTGCGTCCTTGAGAGTTGGCTGGCCAACGGAAACCTTACCCTGGTCAGAAACAAGCAAAACCCTGTCGAACTCAACGCTTTTGCCAACTTCGCCGACTACTTTCGGAACCAGGATGTTGTCCTTATTGCTAACCTTAAATTGCTTACCTGCTATATCTATAATCGCATACATTATGTTAACACCTCCCTTAAATATACCCCAAATATGTTTTCGTCAGAATTACAAAAATCCTTATGAATGGAACTCTTCAGTTACGTCCTTTTCGGTTTTCTTCACGATCATTTTGAACTGATCGGTTTTAAGAGAATCATCTTTTTTGACTTCAATCTTAAGGCGATATTTCCACATCAGTCTTCTGATATTATTCATCATGCCATCAAGCATATACTCGGCGATCTGTGGATGAACAACCAATCGAAGAGACCATTCTTTTCTTTCTGCTTTAAATCTTTTGATCCATCTTTCAATTCTGGTTAAAACCATACTCTTAGAAACCACTCTGCCCAAACCTTCGCAAGTTGGGCACGCCTCGCTAAAGGCAAAAAGTAAACTTGGACGAACCCGCTCACGAGTCATCTCAATCAACCCAAATTCACTTATTTGGGTGATGTTCGCTTGAGCTCTGCTTTTACGCAATTCACGACGAAATTCATTATACAGCTTTTTCTTGTTTTTGGGATCCAACATATCGATAAAATCGATCACGATGATCCCACCGATGTCTCGCAACCGGAGTTGATGGGCAATCTCTCTTGCCCCTTCGAGGTTAATCCTAAGTATGTTTTCTTCGGGTTCTTTTCCACCCATAAACTTTCCACTGTTGACATCAACTGCAACCAATGCTTCTGTGTGATCGAATATTATATACCCCCCGCTTGGGGTCCAAACTTTTCTGGAAAGACTTTTTTGGATTTCACTTTCAATTCCAAATTTATCGAAAACAGGCTTCCGGCCTGTGTAAAGTTCCGCTCGGTTAGAAAGCGAAGGGGCCACATCTTTAAGATAAACCGTAATTTCCTTAAAAAGCTTTTTCGAGTCAATGACAACACGATCTACATCTTTGGTAAACAAATCACGAATGACACTGGAAGCCATGGCAGCATCTTTGAAAATTAGACCTGGAGAGGTAGCTCGTTTAAGCTTCTGTTCTACGCGTTTCCACTGCTTGATTAGACCGTCTAAATCGGATTTTAATATTTTTTCGTCCTTAGTTTCTGCTACCGTTCTTGCAATCAGCCCAAAACCCTCGGGCTTGATCCCGCGTACTCTTTTTTTGAGTTCCCTTTTTTCCTTAATCTTAAATATCTTTTTCGATACCCCCACGACATCAGAATTGGGAACGAGTACTAAAAACCTGCCGGGAAACGACAACTCTGTGGAAACTCTTGCACCCTTACTACTAATGGGTTCTTTGATAATTTGAACGAGAATCTCTTGCCCCTGTCTCGGGACAGGTCTTGTTGGGTTTCTCCTTGAGCTGCTCTGTTTCCCATTTACATTGATAAAATCTTTATAGTCTAACAATTTATCACCGATATCCGAGAAATGTAGAAACGCATCCTGGCTGTGACCGATATCAACAAAAGCGGCGTGAATTCCCTTCACAACATTAACTACTTTTGCCAAATAAATATCGCCAACCATTCTTTCGTGTTCAGGTTGCTCAACAAAAAGCTCAACAAGTCTGCCGTTTTCTTGAATAGCAATCCGTGTCTCTCCAATCGACGAATTAATGATTATTTCCTTTTTCATATTTCTACTTGTAATACTCCTATTCAAAATTTTGATTCACAATTTACACAAAATAAATCCTTGTTGGGAGACTGTCAAAGAACATTTCTATAAACAAAAAGGGATATCTCTATCCCTCTAACATTTTCTGCAAAGGCAACTGTTATTATAAACAAAATATCAATTATTTGCAAGAAATTTTTGCTTTGTTTGTCTGTCGGATAAATTGTGCGCACAAGTTACAATAAAATATTTTCGTTAACAACAAGCCTAAATTGATAACCGAGAAAATTAGCTGCCCGTTTACAGTAAAGCATTCGATTAAGAAAAATCTCAAAATATTCCATAACCGAGGAAATATCCAAATCAATTGTTAACGCCAATGATATTGTTGTGTTGGGGCTATCGATTTCCAGAATAGATTTATTGACGGCATAATTCACCCGGTCATGAATATCAAATTTAATCATGTCGGGGTTTCGCACGCGTGAACGATGAACATCTGATTTATCCGCAAGGATCAGTCCTGCGGAGACTTTGCTCACCGGCTCCCAGCCATCGTCGTCATGATTCCCGATTGCAGCCACAATTGCGGTAATTTCGTCCATATCCATGCCGAGATCTTTTAGCATCGTATGCGCCAATACCGCTCCCGTATAGGGATGATTAAAGCGATTAAAAACATTTCCTACATCGTGAAGATAACCTGCAATAGCCGACAACTCGGCCTCTCGGTACGGCACACCCAATTTTGTCAAAGTCTCATATGCTCTTTTGGCTACTAAACTACAATGCCGTGGGCCGTGTTCAGTATAACCAATGACAGCTAAATTCTCATCTGCCCTTTTTATGTAGGCATGTACCTGTGGGTCTGATTTAACTTCTTCTAAAGTTACTGCTTTTGACATCTGTTTATTACCACTAATTATTTTGAATTAAAAAAGGATTGGTTTGTTTTTCTTTTTTGATGGTTGTTGCTGGGCCATGACCCGAATAGATAACCGTGTCATCACCCAATGGAAACAGTTTGGTCTTAATCGAATTGATTAAAATATCAAAATCACCGCCAGGCAAATCTGTTCTTCCAATTGATCCGGAGAAAAGTACATCGCCTACGAAAGCGACTTTTTGGGTTACAAAGGAAACGTTGCCGGGAGAATGACCTGGCGTGTGAAGGACCTCGAACTTTTTCTTGCCAAATTCAATGGTGTCTCCTTCCTCTATATATTTGTCAATCTTTGGAATAGCCGAAACCGACATCCCAAATGCAGAGGCCTGCATCGGCAAGCCATCTAACAAGAATTGATCGTCCCGATGCATCAGCACTGGAGCATCGATTTCATTTTGGAGCGTACCCAATTCTTTAACATGATCTAAATGAGCATGGGTGATTAAAATATATTTAATCTCAAGTTTTAGCGCTGCCACTTTTTCCAGAATTCTATTAATTTCATCACCGGGATCAATGATGACACCTTCGCTAGTTCCTTCGCAACCAACGACATAACAATTTTCTGCAAACGGACCTACTTCCAGAGTTTCGATAACCATAAATCTTATTTACTTTATTATCTAGCTGCTAATTCTTTTAAATTCTTGACAACTTCGTATGGCACTTTATACTTGCCGAGAGCTTCTTCGCCTTTACTCCCGCCATGAAAATCAGAGCCTCCTGTTGTGAGTATGCCATTGCTTTCTGCCAATTGTTTTAGCTGGCGGGTTTTTTCATCATTGTGTTTGGGATGCACAACTTCAATCGCATCGACCCCTTCTTTAATTAACGTCAGTAAGTCATCATCCGAAAGCTCTAATCCTGGATGAGCGATTGAACAGACACCACCCGCCGCTTTTACAAATTTAAGTACGACTTGAATATCAATTTTTAATTTGCCCACATGAGCGCGCTTGCCGTTGCCGATATATTTACTAAAAGCCTCTTGAAATGAATACACATACCCGTCATCTAACAGAACATTTGCAATGTGAGGCCGCCCAACCGAACCATGCCCAGCTTTCTCCATGACCGCCTCGAACGAAATCGGCATGCCCAGTTTTGCTAAACTTGCGACCATTCTTTCAGCGCGCTGAATTCTTGCTTTCTTGAAAAGATTTAAATGCTCAACCAATTCGGGGTTTCTATAATCGAAGCAATAACCAAGAACATGCAGATCAAAATGTTTATAGCTTACGCTGAGTTCCACACCGGGAATAACTTCCACACCCATCGTTTTTCCATATTCGATTGCTTCATCAAGGGCGCCAATTTCATCATGGTCAACAATCGAGACCGTTTTTAAACCACGTGATAGAGTTTTATCAATTAACTCTTTGGGAGAATAATAGCCGTCGGAGTGATTTGTATGAAGGTGTAAATCGGCACATCCATTTGCTTGAATCATAGTATTTTGAAACTTCCCGGTCAAAGTTTAAATTTTCGGCAAGGTAACTCCGGTCTGCCCTTGATACTTCCCTTTTTTATCAGCATATGAAGTTAAACATTCTTCATCGCTTTCAAAAAACAAAATTTGTGCGATTCCCTCGCCGGAATAAATTTTAGCCGGCAGCGGAGTCGTATTAGAAACCTCGAGCGTGATATAGCCTTCCCAACACGGTTCAAGAGGTGTAACATTTGTAATAATCCCACATCGTGCATAAGTGGATTTCCCAACACAAATCGTCATAGTCTTTCTCGGAATCCTAAAATATTCGATGGTTCTACCCAGAGCGAACGAGTTAGGTGGCACAATACAAACTTCACCTTTAAAATCCACAAATGACTTTGGATCGAAATGCTTCGGATCAACAATTGTGGAATTGAGATTGGTAAAAATTTTATATTCATCCGCAATGCGCACATCATATCCATACGAGGAAACACCATAAGAAATGACATTTTCACGAACCTGGCTTTCGACAAAAGGGTCTATCATCTTCTCTTCCAAAGCCATTTTTTTAATCCACTTATCGGGCTTAATCGCCATTTTTTCCCCTCCAGTGTGATTTATATATTTTCGACTAATTTTAAGTATTCCTTTATTTTATTATTTTTAAGAAACTTCTTGTTTTTTGTGAACTGCTGCCGAAATAAGAATACTGATTTCGTAAAGTAGAACCAAAGGTCCGGCTAAAAGCAATTGGGTGAAAACATCGGGTGGTGTTACGACTGCTGACAAAATAACCATGCCTACAATTCCGTGCCGGCGATAATGTCTCAAAAAATCGGGTGTCAGCAAACCGATTCTTGTCAAAAAAAAAGCCAGCACAGGCATCTCAAATATCAAACCAAAAACAAAAATTAACTGAGTAATAAATTGTAAGTATTCGTTTACCGCAATGGTAGCAATGAGATCTTGAGTCTCAAACCCAAGTAGAAATCTAAGTCCGAATTTCAAAACAATAAAGTAGCAAAAGAATGCGCCAAGAGCAAAGCAAAATGTTGAGAAAAAGATAACTGTGGGCAAATATTTTCTTTCAGTTCTTAATAAACCGGGGACAACAAATTGCCAAATCTGGTAAACAATTATGGGCAAAGCAACAATAATACCGACGAATACAGAAAGTTTAATACGAATCATGAAACCGCCGGTCGGCGTCAAAAAAATGAGTCCCTGAGTAGGATCTTTGCCCAAATATTTGGCTGCGTCATTGTAAGGTGTAACCAGAATGTTAAGAACTCTTTCAGAAAAAAAATAGATGACAATTGCCGAGCCAACGATCGCAACGATGGATTTAATAAGACGCCACCTGAGCTCTTCCAGGTGATCTAGAAATGGCATCTCCTTTTTCTGTGATGTCGTTTTCGAATTCATAGCTATCAATAAAAAAGCAGATAGCCACAAAATCGTTCCGTTACTATCTGCAACCTAGTACTTTTCTCAAATGATGGTTCAACGGGCGGTCTTTTTTCCCTTACTGAGTTCCTCCAATTCGCTCAGAAATTCTTCTCTATCTTGAAAATTGCGATACACGGAAGCAAAGCGAACGTACGCGACGTAATCCAGGTTTCGTAAGGTGTCGCTTACGAGTTCGCCAATTTCTCGCGATGGAATCTCTTCCTGCGACATGTCTCTTAGTTTGATTGCAATTTCATTCACAATATTATCAATATTCGAAGTCGATATTGGTCGTTTATTACAAGCTATTTGCAAACTGC
>JADFPY010000014.1 GCA_022562085.1 candidate division KSB1 bacterium
GGTTTGAGCATTAAGTCCTCCATGTACTTAAAAAGTATTTAGCTTTAATAGGCTGAACAAGTTATTCGTTATTCGTTATTCGTTATTCGTTATTCGTTATTCGTTATTCGTTATTCGTTATTCGTTATTCGTTATTCGTTTATTCGTTATTCGCCACACAAAGCTCATGCTGAGCGGAAATCCAACTCAAGATGACTCCCAGGTTAATTTTGGCAGCTGAATCAATCAACGCTCGACAAGAACTCATCACAACAGGATTATTTATTCATACTCACAAAATAAGATTCGATCTATTTCGTTCAGATCTTGAAAAATATTTATATTATTGAAGCTGGTTTTTACGAAAATTTCTTTTACTGCCACCGCCTGGCCTAAACCAAGCTCAAGCATTAAGAATCCGGATATTTTAATTAGCTCGGGTGAAAGCTCAGCAATTTTGCGATAAAAGCTTAAGCCATCCCGGTTGTCGCTGAGGGCAACTGCGGGCTCATACTTTTTGATTTCTTCGGGCAAGTCTTCAAAATCTGTTGGGGAAACATACGGTGGATTTGAAACCAGTACGTCAAATTTGTCAGGAAAATAGTTTGCAATTTTTGATGAAGTGCAATCTTGATTTATGAACTGTATCCGGTCATCAACGCCATTTAAGCCGGCATTTTTTTCAGCAACTTTAAGAGCGTCCCTTGATATATCTAAAGAAGTTATTCGGGCATTCTCCAAATATTTCGCTAAACTTACTGAAATACACCCCGAGCCGGTGCCAAATTCCAGAATCTCAATCCGGTCTTTTGAGGCGAATTTCTCGTTGCACATTTCAATGGTTTTTTCCACCAGAATTTCCGTCTCCGGACGCGGAATCAACACGTTCTCATCCACAACAAACGGTAATGACATGAACTCAGCTTCGCCAAGAATGTACTGCAAAGGTTCCCGGGCAGCTCGCCTTTTTAAGCAGCGCTTGAACGCAGACATTTCGGTCTGAGTCAAAGAACGATCCTGGTTCAAGTAGAGATCAACACGATTCATATCCAAGGTGTGCCGCAATAATTGCTCGGCATTCAACCTCGCGTTTTCAATTCCTTTTTCGGACAAAAATTTGGAGCTGTCGTTTAAAAGGTCAACGATATTTTTTGTATTTGAAGATAGAATCATTGGATTAACCAAAATTCTAACCGGCCTTTTTCAACAATTCGGCCTGATCTGCGAGACGGAGTTGGTCGATGATCTCCTTAATGTCGCCGTCAAGTACTTCGTCGAGTCGGTAGAGGGTTAAGCCAATCCGGTGATCGGTAAGCCTGCTTTGCGGAAAATTGTAGGTTCTCACTTTGGCGCTGCGATCGCCGGAACTGATCATGGATCGGCGACTCTCGGTTAATTTCGCCTGCTCCTCACGCTGTTTCTTTTCCAGCAATCTCGCTTTGAGAACTTTCAGGGCTTTGGCCCGGTTTTTATGCTGGGATTTTTCGTCCTGGCAGGTCACCACCATTCCGGTTGGAATGTGGGTAATTCGAACGGCGGAGTCAGTGGTATTAACGCTTTGGCCGCCGGGTCCTGAGGAACGGTAAACGTCTATTTTCAATTCGTTGGGGTCGATTGAAATCTCAACTTCTTCAGCTTCGGGCAACACCACGACAGATGCCGCCGAAGTATGGATTCTACCGTTTGTCTCGGTTTTCGGCACCCTTTGCACACGATGCACCCCGCTTTCATACTTCATGACGCCGTAAACATTTTCCCCGTTCATCATAAAAATAATTTCCTTAAAGCCTCCGACGCCCTGCGGATTCGAACTTAGCACTTCTATTTTCCAGCCTATTCTTTCCGCAAACCGGCTGTACATTCGATAGAGATCACCGGCAAAAAGCCCGGCCTCGTCGCCGCCGGTTCCGGCTCTAACCTCAACGATTACATTTTTTTTATCCCGGGGATCTTTGGGAAGCAACAAAACTTTTAGTTCCTCTTCGAGATCAATCTTCTTCGGTTTCAGTTCTTCAAGCTCGAGTTCGGCGAGTTCGCGGAGCTCTTCATCGCTATCATCCTTGAGAACAGATTCGCCCTCCTCTAAGGTGGTCAAAACCTTTTTATACTCGTGGTATTTTTCTATGGTTTTGTCCAGGCCGCTCTTCTCTTTTGCGACATCTTTGTATTTGGCAGGGTCCTGAGTGACATTTGGGTCCATTAAGAGATCACACAGCTCTTGATAGCGCTTATCAATTTTTTCCAATTGTTCTAACATTTGAGTCTCCGCCAAAATTCCAATTTACTGAACGCTTTCCAACTGCATTTTTTCTTCGCCTTCGACGACCACGTTCGGGTGTTCCGAGATGCTTAAACCAAGAGCGCATTTCAGAGCTACAATGGCAACTTCCAATTGGCTTTCATCAGGTTCTTTTGTAGTCAGTCTTTGCAGCCACATTCCCGGTACAATGAACGGCCGCCAAAAACTTTTCTTTACGCCGACATCCGACAGTCGAATAAGTTCGTATGAAATGCCGCCGATGAGCGGCATAAAAGCCAGGCGCAACAATCTATCACCCAGGTCTACCGGTTTTCCTAAAAACATAAACACAAAAATGCTGACCACCATCACGATGAATAAGAAACTGGTGCCGCAACGGGGATGAAAGCGCGAAAGTGGTTTTGCCGCAGCCGGTGTGAGATCCTTTTTGTTTTCAAATGCAAAAATGCTCTTGTGCTCGGCCCCGTGATATTCAAAAATGCGGCGGATGTCTTTCATCAATGTTATCGCACCGAGATAGAGAAGAAAAATCGCCAGGCGCAGAAAACCGTCAACCAGGTTAAACATGAATCCGCTTTCGGCTCCCAGTAATTCTGTTAAAATCAGGGGCACATAAAAGAAAATAACCAAACCGACTCCAAATGAGAACAGGACAGTGAGTCCCAGCCACACACTCGCCAGCCAACCTTTCTTTGCCGGGGGGGCGGCGTCTTTGTGGTTGTTTTTGGGTTCCTTTTTCTTCTCGTCTGCCACGGCAACATCGCCTGAAAAAGTCAAAGCTTTAACTCCCAAAACCAGAGACTCAATCAGCACAACCGAGCCTCTCAGGATCGGGAAAGATAGAATTTTAAAGCGTTTGATAAAAGAAACAAACGGTTTTTTCCGCACTAAAATACTGCCGTCCTGGCGGCGGACTGCCACAGAAACAGTTTGTGCCGATCTCATCATGACGCCTTCAATCACCGCTTGTCCACCAACTTGAATTGCTTGCTCTTTCATGCTTTCAGTCCATAAAATTAAATTTCAAAATATCAGTAATCATTTCAAGCCTGAGGAAACAAAAAAACGGAATGGGCCTTTTTCAGGCTCTCATCCCGTCCTTAATTTTCCTGCAAGTCAGCTATGAGTTGGTCACAGCTTCTTTGTCTTCGATCTTTTCAGTTTGGCTTTCGGTTACAACGGGTTCGGCTTTTTCCTCAGCCTTTGTTTCTACTTTAGGTTCAGCTTTTGCATTTACATCTTTGGCTTCGGCTGCTTTTTCCTCCACGGCTGCTTTTTCCGCCGCTGCTTTTTCTTTTGCGGCTTTTGCTTCAACTGCCTTTACCTCTTCTGCTTTCGCCTGGGCAGCTTTTTTATCCGCCATACCGTATTTTCTCATAAACTTCTCAACACGGCCGGCCGAATCAACTAATTTTTGTTTACCGGTAAAAAACGGGTGGCAGGCCGAACAGATTTCAACATTCATATCACCGACGGTTGATCGAACTTGAAATGAGCTTCCGCACGCGCAGGTTACCGTGCCAACTTTATATTCCGGATGAATATCAGGTTTCACTATGAACTCCTTAAATTACAAATAGCAATTTCTTTATTAGATTTGAAAATTCAAGCCTTAAATTTAGGGAATCTACATATGAAATGCAAGAAAAATAATCAAGCCTTAGGTATTCATAGATTCTAAGAAATCCTTATTTGTCTTAGTCCCTTGCATTCTGCTAAGCAGAAATTCCATGGCTTCTACAGAAGTTAGATCCGCGAGGAATTTTCGCAGAATCCAAACACGCTTAATTTCAAAATCTTTTAAAAGCAGCTCTTCTTTTCTGGTGCCTGACCGGTTAACATCAATTGCCGGAAAAATTCTACGATCAGATATACGGCGGTCAAGCTGTAATTCCATGTTGCCGGTTCCTTTAAACTCTTCGAAAATGACTTCATCCATGCGGCTACCGGTATCGATGAGTGCGGTAGCGATGATCGTCAAACTGCCCCCTTCTTCAATATTTCTGGCGGCGCCGAAAAATCTCTTCGGACGTTCCAACGCAGTGGCATCCAGACCCCCGGAAAGAATCTTTCCACTGTGCGGCACAACTGCATTGTGGGCTCTCGCCAGCCTCGTTATACTGTCTAAAAGAATCACAACATTCTGGCCGTACTCCACCAGCCGCTTGGCTTTTCTTAAAACCATATCAGCCACCTGCACGTGACGGTCCGGCGGCTCGTCAAAAGTCGAACTGATAACCTCAGCTTTCACCGACCGCTGCATATCGGTCACTTCTTCGGGCCGTTCATCGATTAGCAAAACAATCATTTTGATTTCCGGGTGATTGTCAGTTACGGCATTTGCGATTTTCTGCAGCAGAATGGTCTTTCCTGTTTTCGGCTGGGCAACAATTAAACCGCGCTGACCTTTACCAATGGGTGTCAACATGTCCATGATCCGGGAAGAAAAGTCGTTAGGCTTATGCTCAAGATCAATTTTCTCATCTGGATAAAGCGGGGTTAAGTTATCGAAGAGGATTTTCTTTTTAGCCTCTTCAGGATTCTCAAAATTCACCGCCTCAACTTTAAGCAACGCAAAAAATCGTTCACTTTCTTTTGGTGGACGAATTTGCCCTGACACAGTATCCCCGGTTCTTAATCCGAAACGTTTTATTTGAGAGGGGGAAACATAAATATCATCCGGCCCCGGCAAATAGTTGTAGTCCGGTGATCTTAGAAAGCCATATCCATCGGGCAGCACTTCAAGAACGCCTTCAGCGAAAATCAACCCCTCTTGTTTGGTTTGTTCTTCCAGGATGCGAAAAATCAATTCTTGTTTTTTAAGGCCAGTGGCGCCAGAAACTTTCAGGGTTTGCGCCATCTTGGTCAATTCAGAAATTTTTAACGTCTTTAATTCAACGATCTCCATAACAATTCCTTAATTTTAGAGGAGTATTTGATATAATGCAATTGGGTTCATTTGTGAGTTAATTAACCTCTACAAATAAACTCTCCTGACTGGAAATTTTAAGATAAATCTTTTAGGGGTAAACTCTATGTGAAGTATACTTTAGTGAACTAACGGATTGGTTTAAAGAATAAAGGTCAAAGTTAAAATAATTGAATTCCCTAAATACGATTCTAAAAATTAGGGCTTAGTTGACAAGATTAATAAGGTTTTCGACGGGAACTCACCTTGTTGGGAAGTAAAGAGTCGGGGTAAAGTTAACTGAATTTATAAAAAATAATTCCCTTTGTCAAGGTTTTTTATAAAAATGCAATAATTCTCCAACTACATAATGCGAACCCAAAACACAAATCAAATCGGTTTCGTTTGCATAATTGATTGATTTTTGAAAACCCGTTTCCGTATCCGGACAGTTAACAGCTTGAACAGAATATTTCAAGAATTCCTCACACAGACATTTGCCGTCGAGAGCTCTTTCTGAAGTTGGAGTTACAACAAAAATAGTTTCGGCAGCAGATGCAATAATTTTAGAAATTTCCGGGAAATCTTTATCATCCAGTAAACCAGCAAGGACAATCAAGCGATCAAATTGATAAATACTTTTCAGATCTTCAATTACGGCTTTCACCGCGGCGGTGTTATGAGCAACATCGACAACGACCTTAGGACCATCCTGAAGTTTTTGTAAACGCCCGGGCCACTTAACATTTCGTAAACCGGAGTAAATAACTTCCTTCTTTAAACTGAATTGTTCAACGAGAATTTTTGTTGCAGCCACGGCAAGGGCGGCGTTGTTTATTTGATACCTCCCTGGTAATTCCAGTTTTAAATCCTCAAATTTTTCGTCTGCAAAAGTTAGACTGAATTCTGAAAAATCTTCTGAGCATCGATGAGTCTGAACAGAACACATTTCACGAAGGGTGTAGAATTGTGAATTTCGTTCAGAAGCATGTCTTCTGATAACAGCCGACACTTCCGGATTCCCGGATTGCGACAAACATGGCACCTTGCTTTTAATAATTTGTGCTTTTTCAGTGCTAATTTCAGTCAGGGTTTTTCCCAAGTGCTCGGTATGATCCAAATCGATTTGTGTGATCACACTTAGAACGGGTGAAATTATGTTTGTTGCATCAAGCCGGCCGCCCAGGCCTACTTCAACCAAAGCAACGTCAATATCAGAATCCGCAAAATATCGAAAAGCCAAAGCCGTCAGCGCCTCGAAATACGTACAGCCAATTTCTTCAATATCTTCTCTAAATTTAGAGACATAGGAAATTAGTATTCCCATCGGAATTGGCGAGGCATTTATTTGAATTCTCTCGTTAATATTTACAAGATGCGGAGAAGTAAACAAACCTGTTTTGTATCCGGCATGGCGATAAATTGATTCGAGAATTGCCGCAGTCGAGCCTTTGCCATTTGTACCCGCGATGTGAATACTACTAAATTCTGTTTGTGGATTTCCCAGCCCATGTAATAATCTTAAGATATTGTCAAGTCCAAACCGCCAGCCAAATCTCTGAAGATTGTTTAAGAACTTGAGTGTATCAGTTTCGTTCATATTGGCTGCTTTCCATACACAGTGTGCAATAAATTACCGTTTTTCGGTAATATTTTGCACAAAGTAAACTTTCATTTCATTAAAGTGTATTTTTAATATCATAAAAAATTACGAAAGCCTCGATTTCAAAGTTGGCGTTATTTATTATTTAATCAGGACTTAAATATACTAACTTTACGCCTGAAAAGTAAACAAATTTAGTAAAAACTTTTTTTTTATTCTTAATAAATAAAGTTAGTTCATTGGCATATATTTTGCAAAATTTTCAAAAGCAATCCGCAGATAATCAATTACCGTTTAAGAAGTGTCACGAAAAAAATCATACATTCCCTTTTTATTTATAATGCTCCATGTTTGCATAAATCCTATTTATGCTGGGATTACTGGGACCTTATCGGGAACAGTTATTGACAAACTAACCGAGAAAGCCCTGCCAGGTGCTCAGATAGTCATCGAGGGAACCACAATGGGAGCGATGGCAGACAAAAGCGGGTTCTATATGATTCAAAATCTTCCGGCCGGTACGTATGACGTGAGCGTTCTCATGATTGGATATTCTAAAGTTAAAATCAAGGACGTTCAAATCAATCTCGATCTTAACACCACTCAAAACTTCTATTTGCCCGAAGAAATCTTAACTTTAAAAGAAGTGATCATAACCAAGAAACACGGACTCATTCAAAACGAAATAACTTCATCCACCTATTTTATTTCGGGCGAAGAAATTGATGACCGACTTCCAATAGATTCGTATCAGGATGCAATTAGTCTTTTACCGGGGGTTGTTGGAAACCATTTCCGGGGCGGACGCCAAACCGATGTTTTGTACATGTTAGATGGATTGCCCATTCAAAGCGGGCTTTCGCGTGAAATCTCAAGTAACTTTCCAAATAGTTCAATAGTGGAGATGATGGTGCAAACCGGTGGATTTAACGCAGAGTATGGGAACGCTACTTCAGGAATTGTAAATGTCGTTTCGAAAGACGGTCAGAATAAAGTTGAGGGTAAGCTCAAAATATTCAGTGATTTTGTCGATACCGGTTTGACCGGCAATGATAACACACGTAGGATGGAATTCAACGTTGGCGGGCCGATGACCATCGGCCTGGGTGGACCGCTGATTAACGCAAAATATTTCATCTCGGCGGACCTCAACCTAAGTGATACACAGCACCGGAAGGAAATGCAACAAGCATTTGGCTCCCCTATCTTCACAAATTACAATATCAATTCAAAGTTGTCTTTTGATATAAATAGAAACACCATCCTTTCTTTGCAGGGTTTATTGTCAAATTTGAATTGGCGAAGATTCGATCCCCAATGGCAGCAAAATCTTTCGGGGCTGGCAAAACATAAACACTTAAGTTACAGACTCAGTGTCTCTTTAACACACACTTTTAGCCCGAAGTTTTTTACTTCAATTAGGGTAGCTAACTACTCTAATAAAAAACGTGTTTTAGGTCTCATTGAAGATGAGTTGCCAACCATCGAATTTGAAGACCCGACAGACGCAACCAGTCCGATTCTTAGTGGCAAGCAAGCCTGGAATGAGGAAACAAAAGAAAAAGTAAAAATGGTGAAAGCAGACCTGGTTGGACAAATTTCTTCAAGCCATTTACTTAAAGCCGGTGTTGATTTTCAAAAATATGATTTAAAGTCCGAGGGAATCAATCTCATCGCACTTCCCACCCTCGGTGAAACCAGATCAATTTCATTCAATAAAAATATTAACAATTTTCACTATTCCCCGACATTTTTCGCATTATACATTCAAGATAAATTTGAATATAAGGGGATTGTAGCAAATGCTGGACTAAGGTATGACGTATTTTCACCACAAGGGGCTATAAAGGAATTACCGGAAGATTTTGAGAGCATTCAAAAAACACTACTAGGTCAATTGCCGTCAACCCATTCCCCCAGTCATTCCCCTATTTCACCACGCCTCGGTATTTCAATTCCGCTTTCCGCCAGCGAGAGACTTCACGTAAATTATGGTTGGTACTATCAAATGCCGCCGCTCTTCTATTTATACAGCAATGCGGAACATAACCTAACTGGATATGTACCCTTTGTGGGTAACTTGAATTTAGAACCAACTAAAACGATTTCGACGGAGTTCAGCTACAAACGAAGCGTCTCAGATGGCCTGCTCTTCGTTTTTACCGGCTTCATTAAACAATTTAGAAATCTAATCGATACAAGGACTTTGGTTCTTTCAGACAGCCTGATTAGTGATGAAACAACTACCGCTGGATTTACGAGCTACACAAACTCAGCCGTGGGGAAAGCCTCCGGATTCGAGGTCATGCTGCAGAAAGAATTTACTAATCAACTTGCCGGAAGAGTTAGTTACACCTATATGAAAGCAAGAGGAAACAGCTCATCACCAGAAGATGAATTTAATCGAGTTGTTTTTGGCGAACCTGGGAATGATGATAGTAAAGAATTCCCTCTCAGCTGGGATCAAAGACATTCAATTATCTTAGATGCAGGCTACGAATCCAGAAGGCTTCAATTTAATGTGTTGTACAGCCTATTTAGTCCGCTACCGGTCACCACACAGAATAGCGAAACCCCGAATGACACACGGCTCTCATGGAGAAACATTCTTGATATAAAACTCAAATTGAAGACAACAAAAATGTTGGGAAGCCGACTAAATCCGTTTTTTGAGGTTAGAAATTTATTTAATCAAAACAATATTGTCGACAAGCCAAGCGACAGCGGAGCCCAGGCATATAAATTATTCAACCCGGTTCATTCAGACTTTGGCAGACGATTGAGGGTTGGTTTATCCATGGAATTTTAGAAAGGTTTAAGAAAACAGCTGGTAAAAAAAGCCTACCCCTCGGTAGGCTTTTTTAGTTTAAAGCTTAGCTGATTCCGCCGTTACTTAACATACTTGTTAAAACGGGCGTTAATTCGTCCCCAATGCAGATTGTTTAAAAAATTGTCAATATACTTTGCACGGCCTGGGCCATCTTTGTGATAGTAAGCATGCTCAAAGACATCACATGAGATAAGTGGAATACCACCCCAAATCGCACCATATTGATGCTCGTCGACGAGGACGTTGAGGAGACGTTGTGAGTAGAGCGCATCATAAACAAGCAACCCCCATCCGCTCAACTTTGCTGCAAAAGCAGCTCCCTTAAAATCAGCTTGCCAATTTTCTACGGAACCAAAATTCTTCTCAATTGCTGCTTTTACATCCGCACCTTTGCTAACGTCTCCATCTCCACCCAGCACTTCCCAGTAGACGTCGTGCAAGAGTGTCCCGGAATGATTCCAGGTGAAACGGCGTTTTAATTCGCCAAAATCGCTCCAGTTGCCGTTAGCAGCACTAACATCTGCGCCTTCCAGACCTTGCTCTATTTTATTTAAAAACGTGACATACCCCTTATGATGGGTATTATAATGCCAATCCGAAGTTTCAGGTGAAACCACGTCTTTTAAAAGGTCTTTGGCCTCTTCATCCGAATAAGGCCTGGAATTAAACTTCCATTCATATGCCATTTGCTACCTCCTTATAATTTATGATCTTAGACTTCTGCAAAAACGAGCTTTTGTCATTTCGACCAACGGGAGAAATCTTTTTACGCATATTATTGAATTAAATAGATTTCTCGCTAACGCTCGAAATGACAAATTTAGCTGTTTTGCAGAAGTCTATTTATGATCGTGGATTAGAAAACTAAAATGGACGCTATAATATAATATTATTTGCAATTAATGCAACAGGAATTGAGGGAGTTTTTGACGGGCGGCGCGAGCGGGGGGCAGAGAGCGAGAATCGAAGATGGAGAATAGAATACGAAAGAGCTGTGGAGCGAGAAACGCGATGAGAGAAGCATTAATCAATAGTCAATTATCGATTATCAATTCAAACGCTGCCATTCTTCCCACCCACCGGCATAAATTTTGACATTTTTACAACCCAAATTCTGCAGTTTGTTAGCTAGAATAGAAGCCACGTTGCAACGCGAACTCGAACAGTAGACGATGAGCGGCTTATTCTTTAAGGCGTGTTTCTCGGCAAGGTCTGCGATAGTCTTGCTGTTGTAGGGAATGTTAACTGCGCCAGCGATGTGGCCGAATTCAAACTCCGCTTGTGAGCGGGCGTCAATAATAGGGATATTTTGATAGGAGAAGGCCGCCTCCACATAGGCCCGGTCAACACTATTATTTGCCGAAAAATTAGCCGCCTGGATTTTTGAGGCAGAGGATGGTAGAGGCAGGAAGGCTGCCAGCATTAAAGCAATGGCACCTACCCCCGCCCATTTAAGTGAACCAGTTTTAACCTCTTCGTTTTTTTGCTCTGAGTCATTAATGACCTCTCTTACTGCGGCGAGATAATATAAGCCCAGAAAAAGGCCAACGAGCAACAAAAAATGCCCGCTCATGGATATCTGGCTGAAGAAAGGTAACGAGCCGAAACAGCCGCACTCCACGCCTTTGAAATAACTAACGAGCAAAATTCCCCAAAGCACAGCTGGCACGGCCAGCAATAAGGCGGAAACCCTCCACCAGATGACGATAGCGAGCCCGGCTTCAAATACCGATAGGATGAAAACCGCGACCTTGGCCAGTTCCGGCGAAATGGGCAGCAGTTGAACAATACTGAGAGCGGCTGCAATAGGGTCGATGAACTTGCCAAGTGCGGAAAGTATAAAGATAGTCGAAATTAATAACTTGAGACACATGGTTAGTTTGGAATTTTTCAATTTACCATTCATTACATTGTCTTTGGCGGTAGAGGTCTATCTCCTAATTCTCTAATACATAGCCAGACTTCCTGTTTGATGCTATCTCTCAAATCTGTCTATTTGTTTTGCTATCGTAGCTGTGATTTTCCTGCTTGTCTTTTCTTGATTTCAGTTGTAAGTTTTCGGAATCCATCAGGTGGAGTCATTTCATGTAAGATTTAGGAAGTTATAGTATTATCGTTGAAGTTTTGCACTTTTTTGCAAGCCCACGAATGCTTTGTGGGCAAGAAATTTTAAATCCCAAATCCCAAATAAATCCCAAAAGACCAATTGTTACGTGGAATTTGAATTTTACGGCCGCGCCGCGCTAGAAGTCTGGCCGAAAAGCCCAAACTCACTTGCCCAAAGGTGTCTCGCCGAGGGCTTCTGAGCACGGAATCGGTTAGAAAATCGCTCGGCGAGGACGCCGTCCCTTAATAATATACTTTTCGGCCGGACTTCTAGGTATATATAAAAATAAAATAAGAGCTGTTAGTAGTATGAGTGCTCGCTCACTCACCGCAGCTCTCCTTTTCTTTTGTGAGCGAGTCATTCCTGTTTAGCCCAGTTTTTTTAGGCCCCTGGGTCTGTTAAACAGGCGTCGGCATTAGAAAAGTGCTGGCGGAAATTGTGCGGGAAGATCAGCAGTATCTACGCTGGATTTCATTTGAATATCGCGGTCCCTGGAAATTTGGCGACCGCTTGGTGGAGAGCATCATCAAAAATACTCAGCTCCCTCATGGTTACAGGCTGAAGCGCGCCACCTTCTTTTTTCTCACAGGGGAGGAGAAGGAGCAGATCTACTTAGTGCTGGCTTTTGCTTTACTATTGGTTTATATGGTGACCGCCGGACTCTTCGAGTCACTGCTGCAGCCGTTTGTGGTGATTCTAACCGTTCCTTTAGCTCTGATTGGCGTTTTCCTTATTTTCTATTTCACGGATACCAACTTTGACCGCTCAGCATACATTGGTGTGATTTTACTCGCCGGGATTGTGGTCAACAATTCGATTATTCTGGTACATCATATCAATGATCTGCGGCGAAAGGGGTCAGCGGTTTTGGACGCCGTGATTCAAGGCGCTGCCGATCGCGTGCGGCCGATTTTAATGACTTCCGCGACCACGGTACTAGGCCTTCTGCCCCTGGTTCTATTTACCGATGCCCAGGGAAGTATTTGGTATGCACTGGCCTTAGCCACGATTGGTGGTCTGCTCAGTTCGACGCTGTTGGTTTTGGTTGTGATTCCGGTGGTTTACGTGGTACCGGCGAGGTTTAGAAAATCGAGGTCGGTCAAAATGTGATCACACATTTTTTTAACGGTGTGTGATCTTTGCGCGGGCTGCTTTCGGCGACACTTTCACGGCACAGGCTGCTAAAAATATATATGTAGGTCTCAGAAGAAATGAGGCCTAGAAAGATCGCTTTCTTTTAAACTTATAAAAAACGAAGTAATTTCCTACGCAGCTCCTTTTCATTGACACGAAATTTAAATGCCTTTTTACCACAAATAAAAACTACCGGAATTTGCTCTTTGTACTCTGTGAACAATTCCCGGTTACTAGTAATATCGACTTCCAAAAAGTCAAAGGGAACTTCTTGCTGTACTTTTACAAGAACTGATTTCGCCTCATCACATAAATGGCACTCGGGCTTGGAATATATTTCAACTTTTATTTTCTCTTTTAACAAATTCATCAAATTTCATTTTTTCGTACCAATTGCCCTCTAAATATTTTAAAATCAAGGTGAACCTGTCTGCAGGGATAAAACCCGAGACCGAGGTAATCAATTCACCCTCTGAGTTCAGAAAAATAGTGCTTGGGAAACCTTCAACACCAAACATCATTGATAATTGCCGGCCTGAGTAACTCCCCTCCTTAAACTTAAATTTTTTGTCCGT
This sequence comes from candidate division KSB1 bacterium, assembly GCA_022562085.1. Classification (NCBI taxonomy): domain Bacteria; kingdom Pseudomonadati; species Candidatus Zhuqueibacterota bacterium. The sequence goes on from JADFPY010000014.1 coordinate 13,397, forward strand.
CTCTGCATTTAACTTCGCCATAACAAGGTTCTCCTGAGCATATTTCACAACCTCAGGGTTACCGTAAGTATCTTTATCCATGACTTTACACCAGTGGCACCAGTCGGTATAAATATCTAAAACCAGCATCTTTTTTTCTTTTTTGGCCAACTCAACCCCTTTATCAAACGTCTGCCAAGTAATTTCATTCTTTTTTCCGTTGCCTTCAACGCCTCGTGTCAAGGTTGTAAATGCAAATACGATGACTGCAAGCGCAGATAGGGTCAAAATCAATATTCTTTTTCTCATCATAACTGCGTCCTCTTATTAAACATAATTAGCGAACAATCGCCAATCTGCCGATTATTTCTTTTTGACTTACGCCACTGGATGATTGAGTTCGTGCGATGAGTTTATAAAGATAAACACCATTTGCAGGAACATCTCCTGATTCATCGCGGCCGTCCCAATCTATCATGTTAAAACCACGGCTTACAAACGGATCTCTCAAAGTCCGAATAAGTTGGCCGGCTATAGTAAAAACCTTTATTTGTACCTCGGCATCCTGACTCGAGTTAAAAGTAAATGTGGTTTTATCAGTAAACGGGTTTGGATAATTCATGACTTCTCTAATGACCAATCCCTCTTCATGAACGACCAGAACCTCAATCGAAGCGTTGGATGAATTGTTCGAGTTGTCCCAGGCTTTTACTACCAAGCGATGCCGCTGCTCCCCGTCAAAGGAAGTACATCGTACGGTTGTACCCCCGATATCAACCTCTGCGGGAAATTGCAAAGGAAACTCCACTTTCCCACGAAGGTGCTCTCCTTCACCAAAGCGAAATAGGTCGGTCAAGTTAACGCTGCTGATTCCCTGAAACCGGTTAAACTGCGAAAGGCAGGTTTCTTCATCCGGGTCAATTGTTAACGTAATGCGATGGCCGATCTCTCCGGCAATATTAATACCACTTAAAGTATCGGCTAATTCTGCAACCAAAGTCACATTTTCTTCAATCACATCACCGGTAGTGAACGTTAGGTGCTCCTTAAAGTAAAGTTTAATTTCGGGACCTTTGTTGTCTACGATATTTGAGGTGGAACTGCTCACAATTATATTATCCCTGAAACCGGCGCCATCGGTTTCCGAATTCCAAAAATAAGCGCTGACTCGTGCACGCTGCCCGCCGTAGGAAATATCTTTCGGCACAATAAATTTGGCAGTAAACCTGCCGTCTTTGACCGGAACCGTGCCGCGATAAATTGAATTACCCGGCAGAAAATACGGACGGGCAAATCCGGCCTCAGGAATATACTGCACAAACTTCTCTGAGTCGAACGTGTTTACCAGGGCAGTGCCATCATAATTATTTAGAAATAGACCATTTTCATCTTGTATCTCACCTCGAATCTCAACCGTGCTTAAGGCCACAATCGAGTCCGGCATCATTGAGGTAATCACGGCTGTGTTCCGTGGTGCGCCTAAACGCAGAGTTGGATCGCCGTAGATGTGAAATTTTTCATCGTTTATAATAATGCCTGAACTCGTTCCGGTTAACATTCGTGCCGTAATGAAAGCGTCACCTAAGCGGGCGGTTTCGCCGGTTGAATTGAATAATTGCCGGTAAAATACCTGGTTAAAATTCGCGTTTGCTCCAGAAAAAACCAGACGAGCTGCGGTAAGAATGGCAATTGCACCCCGTTTCCGAGCTAAAAGAAGCTCTTCTGGCTGACTTTGCCTCTGCGGATCATCATACAGCGCCCAATCACAAGTTGCCGCAACGAAAAACACCGGTTTGTCAATGTTTTGAACCCGGTCATTATCAGCTTGATGAAAAACCACCTCATGAGCCCACTGGGTTGAATTCCCGTGTCCGATAAAATTGACGATCAGCGTGCCTTTATTGATCTGGTTGATTAAAGCATCCTGGGCAGCCGGCTTAGTCACCCCTGAATTCGAAGCGCTGATTACTTTCGGAAATTCGGAAAGATATATTTTTTTAATATCAAATGACTTCGGAATGACTAAATTTGCGATCGTCTCTGCCTGGTCAAGATGAATGTTATCGACTGCGCTTGGGCGGCCGCCGCCTATCAATTCGTCATCGCCGACCATGGTTATGGTATTTCGCCAGCTTCCCCGGGAAGGGTTCGTTTCATAATCAATAATTTTGTCAACCATGTTTGCGGCATCTGTTGAGGTTTGCGCAGTGATTCTTCCGATTGCCAAATCCATCACAGTATCATCTCCGGAGACATAGGTAAACCAGCTATCCGAGGTTCGAGTAACTAATTCGTCCAATACCGTCGAAGTCGTTAACTCATCGGTCTGAAAAGGTGGAATCCAGTTTTTATCGCCGCGGTTTATGATATTTTTGAAATCGTAATCGCCGTCTCCAAACAGCAGAACATATTGGGGTGGCTCAAAATCCGGCACCGACCGCCAATTTTCATAAACATATTTCAAGAAATCCCGAATCGCGGTGGGGTCAACAAGGCCGCCGGAAAAATTGTCATAAATATCCGAAATACGGACAACTTCGGTTACTAAACGATTACCCGGGTTACCATTTTCACGCAAGCTTTCGAGGCGAAGCGCCTCATTATAAAAATCATCGTGAGTAATAATAATGTATTCGGCAGAATGTCCCTGGACCCGCAAGTCCGTCATTTGGATGCGCTCAAGAGCCTGAACGGTGTTATATTTTGAAGTCGTAGCTGCAAGGTAGCGTTTAGGAGGAGAGGTTTGCTGAAAGTCGGTAAATGTCAAATTACCGCTCGAAATGTTTACCCCTATCACCTGCTTTAGATTCGAAAAATCTGTAATATCAAACAGTTCAGCAGCGTCATTCGAAAAGTTGCTGACCCGGTAGGTTTGCAAACCTGAAGCTGGGAGAACCGTGAAAGCCAATTGGTCATCCACAGCATTTAGTCTGGCCGGGTAAAACAATTCAAACCAATCCAGCAAAGCTTCTGCAAAATTTGAAGAATGTGAATAGGACATTTGCAAGGTATTTGTCCCCGGCGTCAAGATATTTGCTGCCTCGAACGGCGCTAACTCAGAGACTCGCATTTTTAAATAGCGAGTGAAAAACTCGCCCTGAAAAACTCTTTCACCCATAAAGTTTCCGTTCATGGAAACTTGCAATTTATGGCTCCCGGAACTTTTTGAGGCAAATCGTATTTTCAGCTCCATCGAGTCCGGGGTTATTGCGTTAGGCAATTCAAGATTAAAGGTCTTATTTGCGTTTTCATTTCCGAATTTGCGGCCAAACCAATTCAGTCCGGATCGAAGTGGATTCTCTAATTCCTCCTCAACAAATGCCATCCCCTGGTATTTTTGTATAACATTCCCTGTCGGCTGCCCGGACGTTATCTCCATCATCCGCTTCCCGGCCTGATCGCCATCCAGGCTGAGCCAATAAACATTGTCAAAACCGTAATGATTTATATAGTGTTTAAAATGATTTAAATTGGAGTTATATTGCCATCCTTCAACACCGACTCCGTAAAAAAGAATGTAGTCGTCCCGATCGAAACTCCCGTCGCCGCCATCTACTACTTTAATGGCATTTTCAAGCAAACCGTCCGGTTTAGGCGCATTCAAATCGCGAAGCAGCTCAGTACCCCCGTTATTTAAAAGACGGATTTTAGCGGGATCAATTTGATTTAAATTTATATTATGAGATTCAAGTAAGCGGCCGTCAATTTTGTACATTCCCTCATCCTGGATGGAGAATTTATACAAAGTGGTATTAAAGAACTGCGACCGCTTCTTAATTTGAACTTCCGGGGCTTTTCGCCAAAGTCGGGATTGTTCATAATTTAAAACAGCCTTTCTATAAAGTTGTTCACCCGAATTCATTAAAGAAAGCTGACCCGGTGCCGAACTTTGTCCCCCGATAAAGTTTATTTTCAAAACGATTCTGTTGTATTTTATAATCTCTTTCTTGTCCGGAAAATATCGAATTCCCGCCACCTGAATTCTGGCAATTTGCTGGTCCCGGAAAAATGCCGGTTCCTGAATTCTAACTAACTTGGATGGAAACGGACCGGGATTTGAATAAAGGGTTTCATTAGGGCTAAATTCAAATTCGGACCACCCATTAACCATTTTGATCTCTGGGTGCGGAAGGAGTTTTATGCCAGAATGAATTTCCGTATCTGAGTCTAAAATTTGATATTCAATCTGGCCGCCAATCGGAATTCCCAAAACCGCCACATGATATGGAATCTGCGGCAAGCCTGGTGTTTCGAGGTAACTTGCATCCAGGAAAGATACGCGAGCTAATTCCTCACCATTGATTCGTTCTATCTTTATTGAAAAGTTTTGAGGTGTAAAAGTAATCGTTAGACTTCGGGCATCGGTACTAAGGATCTGAACATTGGGGGCACTTTCTTTAATACTTGCCAAGGCTTTTAAGTGAAAACTAACGGCAATAAAAAGAACAGCCAAACTGAGGAAAATTCGTGCAATTAAAAATTTAAACATCAACATTTTTATTTTTAGCCAGAAATATTAAACCAAAACCAATTGCGATGACAAGACTGTACATAATAATTAGAAATAACCTCGAAGTTTGAACAAAAAATAATTCATATCCCAAACCCAGGGTGCTGAGACTTGCAAAAACTAAACCTCGAAGCGTATAGCGGTCCACACGAGAACCCTTTTAGATAACAACGACTAAATTGAATTTCTTCCCGTCGGAGAAAATTGCTTCACTAATATAAAGTAATAGTTGGAAAATGTAAATAAAAAATTGGAAAAACGAAGTTTACAACAAAGGTTTTAATAAACCCAAGAGGCTTTTTTTTGCTTTACTTAAAAGTGTCGGACTGGGTGCCGTTCTTGGAGCCTTCATCGTTTGAATTTTTGAGTGCATTCTCCGAATGTTTTCCATGACTTGAGTCATGATGGACTGTGCGACGTCCCGGTTTTTTTCTCGTCCATAAAACTCAGATAAATCCAGAGGTTCGCCATAATAGACATAAATTCGTTTGAAAATTCTAGGGAAAATAGAGCCGATTGGCAGGAGTTTGTCCATACCATCTATACACACAGGAATCACAGTCGGGTTGGTCTCCAGAATGAGTAAGCCGGCGCCAGCGCGTGGTTTACCTATTGATCCGTCCCGTGAACGGGTGCCCTCGGGAAACAGAGTCATTGGGGATTTTCTCAACGCTTGTGCCATCTTATAAATAGCGCCCATATCCTTGCGGCCTTTTTTTATAGGAATACATTTCCAGTTATCTGCCACCCATGCCAAAAATGGTGTTCGATAAAAATTTTCCTCTGCAGCTGGATTTGAGGGGATTAACCGGGGGCGAAACAATGAGCTTGGAAAGAATCCGCACATACCGACCAAAAAACTGTCGATCATCGTTTGATGATTAGAGAGAAGCAGGGTGTTGATTTTCTGGGGAACGTTTTTTTTCCCGATGACAGTGGTCCTGTTTAGAAAATGAAAAAAAATGTAACCAATCGTGACCGATAGATTTGTTATTAAATAATGGGTGACCGGAAACGTTAGCCGAAACAGCCAACCACGCTTTCGAGAACAATGCATTTCTCAAAAAAAATATTTATAAATCAATTGAATGGTAGATTGAGCCAACCGTAAAAATAATTTATAAATTTATTCTCAAAAGTAAAGAAAAATGGTGTAATTTTTTGCGAATTTTTTGCAACAAATTGCTTAATAACAAACCTGAGTTTGGCGTTTTCAAGTTTTAATAACTACGAATGTAGCATCGTCATCCAACAACGCTTTTTTGACAAAAAGATTTAAATTAGCTACTAATTTATCTTTAAACTCATCGGCGCTCAAATGCGCCTCCTCTGCGACGATTTTTGTCAGCCGCTCTTCGCCGAACTGCGTCTTCAAACCATTTCTCGCCTCTGTGATGCCATCTGTGTAAAATAGAAAGAGATCGCCTGCAGAGATATCAATCGTTTTCTGAATTAACTCTTTATCAAAATTTGAATTCTTATTCAAACCTATTCCAATTCCTGGGGGTTTTAACCACACGGTTTTCTTTGTTTCAGACTTAAAATAAATCGCTGGATTGTGACCGGCCCTTGCCAAATAAAGCTTCTTTTCCTTTGTATCAAAAATTGCACTAGTGGCTGTAATAAAATAATTCTTTTTCAATCTTTGCGCCATGACGTCATTCATTCTAACCAGCATTTCTTTTGGTGAAACCTGGCTTTGGGCAAGCAGCTCAAATAAACCCTGGAGCCGGACCGCATACAAAGCTGCCGGCATTCCTTTTCCGGAAACATCTCCAACGATTAACGCAATTCGGTGTGCATTTAACTGAATCACGTCGTAATAATCCCCGCCCACTTCTCCGGCTGGTTGATAAAATGTGGCTATCTCAAGTCCTTTTACTTCAGGATTTTTTTCCGGTTGCAACCCAAGTTGAATATTACGAGCAATCTCAAGCTCATCCTTTGACACCATTTTATCAGCGAGCTCGAAAGCCAGAAGTAGATTCAAAATTAAGAAAGCGATCACGCCGTAAAACCAATTAGATATGAATACGGCAATAATAAAAAGAATAAAAGCCAGGCCGTAAAAAAGACGTCGAGCAGGCGTTAGTTTTAGAACAAAACTTAAAAAAATTTCTTTGACAACAAGTAACTGCCTTTTAGGAAAATTATCTTCGGCAGAACCTTTGGAGACTGCTTTTTTGTAGTATGACAAAACTTCTAATGATTCACGCTTCAGGAGTCGTTCAATCTCACTTCTGCTTAACCCAGAAGTATAAAGCTGATAAAATTCTTTAAGGGCGTGAAACTTGTTCTTCTTTTGATTCATGAACTTAATAAATGAAGGTTTAGTTTGGTTCTTCTGAAAAGCGTGAAAAATCTTTTAAATCTTCTAAGTCCTGTTTGGTGTTCATATTAAAAAGTAAGTTGGAATTCTCCATCTCAATAAACTCAGATGGAATAGTTTCAAGCAGGCTGTGCAAACTGTAATCTTTGATTTTCATTTGGTTAACAATTGCAGAAATACAATTTTTAGAATAAAGCGTACATAAAGGCTCTAAACCCTTTTTTGTACGCACCCCAAAAACATCCTGACCTGAGTAGGAATCCAAAACCAATTGAATAACCTCTGTGGAAATCAAAGGCAAGTCGCAGGCAAGAAAAAAGTTGAGATCAAAGGCGGAATCGACAAGGCCCGCGTGAACACCCCCTATCGGCCCCAAACCGGGGTAAATATCGGAAATCATTTTCAGTTTAAGAAAGCGAAATGTTTGAAACGAAGAAGTGACAATTTTAATATTTTCTTTTTTGGCGGGGACTGCTGAAACGACTTTTTCAATAATGGTCTGCCCTTTAACCTCAACCAAAGCCTTGTTCCGACCGAGGCGACGACTTTGTCCTCCGGCAAGAATATAAAAATTCATAAGAGCTATAATTTGAATCAAAGAAAAATGGTAAATTCAATCGATAAATGAACTTAAATTACAGTTTTTATTTAGTCTTGTCAAGGAATAATTAATTAAGTACGTGGCGGGTAAGATGGCTTAATAAAAACGTAGAAAATTCTATGAAATCGAGGAGCAAAACACCTTAGTAAATTTAATCCATTTGATCCAAAAAAGGTGCGATTTTCTCAATGATATCGGAATGAGCCTGTCCATTGCTGGCGGCAAATCCTTTGTCATTGTAAACATTCTTCTTATTATATCTTAAAGGTTCACCCCAGCAGTCGGTGATTTTTCCTCCAGCCTCTTCTAAAATTATTTGAGGAGCACAGGTATCCCACTCTTTGGTTTTCGAATTCGGATGGATATATAATTCCGCTTTTTGTTCTACCACCAGGCCGACCTTCAGGCCGACGCTGCCCGAAGAGATATCTTTCTCGATTCCCAGCGAATCCATGATCGCATCGACTAATGGCGACCTGTGAGAGCGGCTAACAACCAAACGCATTTGACTGGTATCCGAAAAATCGGACACCTTCAATGGGCTTTTTTCACCATTGCGAAGCACAAAAGCGCCCTGACCTTTTACCCCCGAAAACAGGGTGTCGGTGGTCGGCTGATAAACCACACCTAAAACCGGTTTGCCATTTTCAACTAATCCAATCATGGCCGCGAATTGCCCGACTTTGTCGATAAATTCCCTGGTGCCATCCATCGGGTCAACTGACCAGACTCGATTTTTTTCTAATCTCTTGAAATCATCCTTCGATTCTTCTGATAAAATTCCATCGTCGGGGTAAAGTTCTCTTAAACGCCCGGTAATAAAATCATTGGAGGCTATATCTGCCTGGGTGACCGGTCCATCCCCTTTTTTGAATTCTATTTCGTAGTCCTGGTGATAATATTCAAGGAGTATTCTCCCGGCCTCTTTAACAATGCCGGCGGCGTTTTTAAGTTCGTTTGATAACATGTAAAAAAATACCAAGGATTTTCGTTAAAATCAACTCAAGTCTCCAAAAACAAAAAAGCCTGCCTCAAAATTCAGAGACAGGCCGTAAATTATTTAAAGTCCTTCAGAAACTATTATCGACTGGCGATTCGTCCGGTATTGTCCCGTTCTAAATCGAGACGAATAATTTCAGAATTATTGTTTGAAAGCAGAGTAAATACCATACTTGAGCCATTTTTTGAAAATCGCGGTTCTCCCAAATCGCCTCTTACCGAATAAATTAAATCCGTTTCTTTAGTTATTATATTTAGCCGCCAGATCTGAGTTGTGTCCCTATCTTCTAATCTCCTGAAATACAACTCAATCCCATTTGGCGCCATGACCATTTTGGGAAATGGGTGAATTCGAGAATCTTTGTAAAGCAACTCAATTCCTTCTTTAATATCCACTTTGACAATCGAAAAAGAGCCACCGCTTTGAGGTAATTTTTTATCGAAAGAGCTCTGGAAACCGAGTGTGACAAATGAGTTTTCGTCTAACCAGGTAATTGTTGGTAACCAGTTTAAATGAGCATAAGGCTTCCAGGCTTCTGTTTTGAAAACTGTTTTGGGGGATCCATTATTTTTAAAATATTGAAAAGAAATGAAACCGTTATTTTCACTAAACCGCCGTTTAACCAAAATTTTATTTGAGCCCTGAGTCGATTTAGAAAAATATTGATCGGAAACATCTAAACCTGTTTCCAATCCCAACAATTTGTATCCTTCCGAAATGGACCGGCCATTCGCGGCTGCAACCTGTTGCTTTTCTCCTGTCTGCAAGTCTAGTTCGAAAACTTGCCAATCTTTGATTTCAGTATTTGTTTCGCAATCCAGGAATTTTTCAACTTGACGGTCACCCGCAGATCGCAACAGAAACACCTTTCGAGCATTTCCAGAGACTTGATAATATATAATGCCGGAGGAGGTCAGCGAAATCCGTGACTGCCCCTCCATGTTAGACTTTTCGAGTTTATAGTTCCATGGTTGAGGTGTAAATGGGTCCCCAGTAAAAACTAAATATAAAATATTGCTGTCGTCGTTAACAAACCTGGGATTAATTTCAAACCGATCTTTGGATTGAGTGATATTTTTATGATAAAAATCAGATGTGGGTTTTTCAGCGGGATGAGCTATTTGGGTGCTCATCAAAATCATGCCGGCGAGCATCAAAATGGCTCCGACAAGAAGAATATGTTTGGCTACTGTTTTTAACATTTATTGCACTCCTATGATAATTAAGACAGTCCGTTTTCCGTTTTTCTCTCAATTCTCGCAATAAACCAAACTTTTTGTGATGTTTATCATAGGATGCAATTTCAATGCCAGGTTTTATACGTGTACTGGTGGAGCTAATTCAAAGGTTAAAAAAAATAATTTGTGCCAGACTTCTTAGCCGTTTTAAGACTGATTATCTCAAAATTCCGGGAAACCCGTGTATAGTTTACATACTCCCCTTTTGATTAACTTTCCAATTTAATATTGATTAAGTTTATTTTGAAGCGTTTTTAAACTGATCCCTAAAATCTTTGCATCTCGAGTTTATTTTTATTTACGAACTCCAAATTCCTGAATATTAATTCCTTTTTTGCGTGATCCAAATTCATCCCCAGCGGAATGTGAATTTCAATTTTCTCCGTCACGATTTAAAATTCTCTTTGGAAAATTTTTGACCTCAATTGTATCGCACTGCCAAAGCACCACCGCGCGTTCGATGGTATTCTTTAACTCGCGCACCGTGACCGCCCAGCCATAGCCATTGAGTAACTCCATTTCCAGTTAGCAAAAGGCAGTAGTTCAACATTTGTTTATCGTACTTCGGATGCGAAAACTATGCCATTTTCAAAACTCAATAATTCGAATCAGACATTCTTTACGATGCTTACGCAAATTGTTCCTAAATGAAACAGGGGGGTTTAATATGGTACACATTCAAAGGGGTTTTGGAGAAGTCGTGATACATAGCCGAAGTGACTCCTCCTGGGTGCCACACTTCGGGTTTGGCCTTAGCGGTTCAACACTTTGGGTTCAAAACAGAACTCCGGGCGAGTTCTGCTGCCTTTTCACTTAGTTGGATTTGCTTACTTGCAGCCACTTTTCAATCATTTTTAAAATGTCTTCAGTGACAAAAGGCTTCGCAATATAATCATCGCAGCCGGCCATAATAGTTTTTTTACGATCCCCCTTCATTGCTTTAGCCGTCATTGCAACAATCGGAACGTTCTTAAAGGCATCTTTTGTTTTTAAAGTCCGGGTAGCTTCGTAACCGTTCATTCCCGGCATCATAATATCCATCAAAATTAAATCGGGCTTAACAGACTCGGCTTGTTTAACGGCTTCCCATCCCTCATTTGCAAAATATAATGAATACCCGGCATCTTCAAGGATGTACTTTAAGACATATTGGGTGTCTTTATCATCATCAACTAGCAAAATTTTTATTCCTGAATCCGAAGCTGAACCATCCTTTTGAATCAAAAAATTTCTACTTAGGCCCTGTCGCTTTGCATTTAAATATCGACCCAGATCAGAAATAACACTCTTTTTTGTACGTGCACCCACAGTTGCCAAAAATGCAAAGAGTTTTTGTGAATCGAAAGGTTTCACCAGATATTCATCCGCTCCCATTTCAAAGGCGCGTTCTTGCTCTGACAATATTGAAGTGATAATCACCGGAATTTTTCTTGTTTCCGGTTCATTTTTTAAAATTTTAAGAATTTCCCATCCATCCTGATCCGGCATAATAATATCCAAGGTGATTGCGAATGGTTTAAAATGTTTTGCAACGTGAATAACATCTTCTCCGTTATTAGGGAATATGACTTGATAATTTTTTTTATGCAAATACTGCCGCATAATGTAAATGGCTTCTTTTTCATCATCGATAACAAGAATCGATTTTCTCTCGTCATCTAAATGATCGCGATCATCAGTGAAATCAGTTTCAATATCTTCCCTTTCTTTTTTTCCAACTTTTTCATCAAGATCGATGGCCTTTTTATGATTTAGGTCATCACTTGTTTGAATCGGAATCAAAATTGTGAAAGTAGAGCCTTTACCCAAGCTGCTCTGCACCGAAATCGAGCCGCCGATAACGTCGAGAACTTTTCGTGCAATTGCCAACCCCAATCCAGTCCCTGCGTACGCGCGGCTGTCTGAGCTGTCTATCTGATGGAATTCTTTAAAAATTTCATCAATTCGATCTTTCGGAATCCCAACACCCGTATCCGAAACTTCTATCTTCAAACTCGAATTCTCTTCGACGCTAACGTGAACCTCGATTTTTCCTTTGCGGGTAAATTTGACAGCATTGCTTAACAGATTCGACAAAGCCTTGGTCAATTTATCCGGATCTAAATAGATAGTTTCGGGCACAGTTTCTGTCGTTTCAAGTTCAAGCTTTAAACCCTTTTGTATACACAAAGGCCGAATATGTTCAATCGTTTCTTCAATGACGGCGCGAACCGGAATGTTTGAATAAATCGGGTCGACTTTCTTAGATTCGACTTTCGAGAGATCAAGAATATCGTTAATTAAGTTTAGTAAATTTTTACCGCTTCTTTGTATAATTTGAAGCTGCTTGTTTTGATCCACATTTAAGTCTCCTGACATGCCGCGAATGAGTATATCAGATAGGGAGATAATTGCGTTAAGGGGCGTTCTCAGTTCGTGCGAAACGCTGGCTAAAAATTCTGACTTTAACTGGCTCGCTTCCTCCAACTCTTTCGCTTTCTCTCCTGCTTCCTTGAAGAGCCTTGCATTCTCGACTGCCAAGGCGGCACGTTCGGCCAGCTCCCCGGCTAATTTGAGATCCTCATTTTTGTATCGACGGTTCGTCTCGTAAAGCAAATAAATAAGCACACCGATAATACGGGAACGCACTCTGAGCGGGACAATCATAAGGGATATAATGGGATTGTATTGCTCGAGATAAGCAAATTGAGTTTGTTTGAAATTCTTCAGATCGGACGAAAAGGGGTTCGAGGCCCGGAATGGCTCACCAGTAGAAGCAACAGATCCAATTAATCCTTCACCAACTTTGCAAGGAAACTCTTCAACTCCTTTCATGAACCGATCGACCAATTGAGGATTTGCATGGTAAGAAGCCTCGGGTTTCAGATATTCGCCTTCTTCATCAACAAGAAGCAAACTACTGAACTCACCGATTTCTTTTCCACCTTTCTGAACGATCGCTTCAAATACTTCATCTACTTGAAGGCTGGAGTGAAACAGTTGACTTATTTCAGCTAAAAACTTGGTCTGTCTTTCATTCTCCTTTTGAGCTTTAAAGAGTCTGGCATTTTCTATTGCCAGGGCTGCTTTGTCGGCAAATATTTCCAGATCGCGGATTTTTTCTATTCCAGGACGTTTTCTATCTGCCGGATCATCGACGCTGATGATTCCTAGAATACTATCTTTGGTTCGAATCGGCACCAAGAGGGCGTCGAGGGAGTGCCACTCACCTTCCTTTGCTTCTCCTAAATCCGAGTAAATAGAAAACCGGGTATTTTTGTTCGTGATTTGAGCATCGTGTCCCACCAAATATGAGTTGCTAATTCGAAAAGATTCTTTAAAATATTTTTCGGTGTGTTCGAATGGAATCTCGCGCCAGCTCATCACTTCTTCGACTTGGCTGGGCTCAAGACCCGCGACTGCTACCGGAGTTGAAACCCGTTTTTCATGATCGCGAAGAGAGACAACAACTTTTTTCCACCCTAATGCCTGAACCGCTTCACATATTTTATTTAAAATAACATCGACATCAATATTGAGCAGGATTTCTTCCCCTATTTCGAGTAATTTTGCCAACTGATCGACTTTCGTCTGCAGTTCCGCAGTTCTGGCCTCTACTTTATCCCCTAAATTCTTTGCTTGCTCCTGAAGTTCGTTTTGCAGTTTTTTATACTCCGTAACATCCCGTCCCACCGCCATAGCACCCACCCGGCGTCCGCCACGATCAAACAGGGGCCTTGAATGCCAGCTGCAAAGAATTGCTTCGTCGGATTTAGTCTTTATTACGGCTTCAAAATCTTTAATTTCGATTTTGATTGCAGTGCCGTAGTCTTTTTCCAGGCGTTTGAGATCATCAAAAAATATTGGCAGTTTTTGCTTGCTCAGATCGTCGGCCTCGCAATTTAGTCTTTTCCTCCCATAGTCATTTAAAAATGTACACTCTCCGTCGCCATCCACAACGATCAAGATATCAGACATACCGGATATCAAGGTTTCGTAGTAGGTTTTCGATGTTTGCAGTTCATTTGTCTTTTCAGTCAATTCTTCTGTATATCTTTGCAAACTCCTCTCAAGCGTCTTCCGCCGAGTCACATCTCTTTCAATCCACAAGTATCTTGCAATGCGCTCTTTATTCTCGTGGATCGGAACAACGGACACTTCCGCAAGAAAGCTGCTGTTATCCTTTTTCTTTGTATAAAACTCTCCCTGCCAAACCTGGTCTTCCTTCACCGTATCCCAAATCGCCTGATGCGTCAACTTGCTGCGATTATCGGTTACAAACACTGAGGTATTACAGCCGACAAGCTCGGATTTTTGGTAACCGGTCATTTTTTCAAAAGCTTGATTCACGTAACTAATCCGTGTATCCAAATTTATGATAAGCAGTCCCTCGGTCGAGTGTTCAATACATTGTTGGAAAATTTCAACATCTTTTGCTTTTTCCTGAATAAGCCGTTCAAATTTCTTTTCAACCTCTTTCCTCTCAGTCAGGTCCGAAATTATACACTGAGAACCGATTATATCACCGAGTGAATTGATCAGGTATGATTCACTAATTAGCACGGGTCGTTTTTCGCCATCCTTAATGATTGCTTCAGATTCGAAACGTTCTTCAGATTCATGATTTTTGTGATCGAAAAAAGAAGAATAATGCAATCCTTTAATATCGCTTGTTGAATAGTTCAGCATCTCAGCAAAGAGTTGGTTGCAAAAAGTAAGATTCTTCTCTCGATCAAAAAAAGCAACACCATCGGGTATTTTCTCGCTTAATTGATGAAAAGAAAGGTTGCTATCAGTTTCGAGGCCCAGTTCAAATCCCGCGTTCAAAATCAGCGATCGGCTTTGGACATGCAGAAATCCAAATAAGAAGGAGGAAAATGACAGTACTTTCAGCACATGACCCAAATCAAAGAAACCTTGAACGTGTGTATTCCAGAAAACAAAATAAATGCTGGTAAACGCGGCAGATATCGAAGCAAGCAGAAACCAAAAATAAATGGGCTGATTTTCTTTAACATACCGTCGAATCAACATGACAGCCCCGGCAAAAAACAGCGAAGCCGTTCCAATCTCTATGCTCTTTGTCAATAAAGTTAATTCACCGTTCCGCAAAAATATAGGCGAGAAATTACTGAACAAATAACCGCAACCTCCAAATAAAAGCAAAAAGGAACCTACGTAAAAAATAAATTTTCTTTTAAACGCAGAATCGTTTAGCAGCCTGGCCCAGAAAAAGATTGTAAATAGAAAATGCAGTGAGAATACGGATCGAGCGGCAAGATCAAATCCTAAACTAAGATTTGCTGAAGTTGGCAGCCAGGGCACTTCGTAAAATCCGGGTGTTGTGGCAAGTTGCAGAATTTGAAAAATAACAAAGGAGAAAAGCCCCATCAAGAAAACGAGAAAACTGTTTGTGCGGTTAATCCTGTATTGACGAAGAAAAACAAAAAACAGGCCTATGCCAAGGAACGTAACAAAGTACTCTAAGAGGACGTGTCTTTCAAATGAAGGTTTAATTTTGGCGAAGGTCTGAGGTAGAAACGCAATAGCTGCTGTCAGTAGAAGTACAGTCAATCCAAGAATGACTGTACCTGAGAATGGCGTTAAAAAAACTTTACGGGATTGCATATTTTGCTACCTAAATAAATATCCTTATTTAATAAGCCTGAAATCAGCGCTTGGCATAGTTATTCCAAAACACCCTTCCTCCCTTTACCAGCGCCGAAAGCACAGACGTTACATCCAAAAGAGGTCGCTCAATTCGCTCTTGAATCAATTCTTCGAATTCCTTGAGATTGACGGCTGTATCCCGCACCGCAGTGATGCTGTCACCGACTTTGCCCATCTCCCCTTCCGCAGCTTTGACGATAGAGCGCACGTCACCTAAAATGTGAGTCAAATCATGTGAGACAGGTACAATGTGAAGGCGAACCATCTCAATGAGTTTTTGAATTTCTCCAAATACTTTTATGGCTTTAAATAATACAATTACCATAAAAAGCGTGTTGATAGTAATCAAAGCTGCAATAATTGCAACGCTTACAGATATATCCATAGTTCTTCACCGGCAATTCAATTACTTATTTCACTAACATTTCTCACTTCACAACCGTTCTAATCAACAGGATTTAGCCACGGATGAACACTGATGAAACACGGATTTCAAGTAGAGCAACTGCACGATAAGTCGTCAAACTCGACGAATGCTATCCGTGTCCAATCCGTGTGAATCAGTGGCTCAATTTTGTTTTTAAAGAAATTAAGACTCATTTCTAAAGTGAGAAATGTCAGTTATTTGACTTAAACTTAAAATATTAAGATTTTGTTTTCCTGCTCGTAGCTCTACTTTTGGTAGCCTTTTTGGTCTTTTCTTTTTTATAGGCACCCACCCCCGCATCGATTGCGTCGCTAAGCCGCCGCTTTTCATTTTTGACCGTCGTTTTACCTTTCTCGACTCCGTCTGCGGCTTTCATTTTCACGTCCCCTAAAGCAGATTCGGCTTCCTTGCGCAATTCTTCCAATTGCTTTTTTGTTTCCTCGAAGAGTGTCTCTGCTTTTTGTTGGGCCGATTTGAGGGTAACCTGGGCATCATCTGTTAGATCCGCGGATATTTTACGAATATCTTCCCGTACTTCTTTTCCTGATTTTGGCGCATATAAAAGCGCGATTACGGCACCAGCAATTCCCCCAAATAAAAACCCCTTAAAAAACTCCGAACCACTGTTATTGTCAGACATGATTCCCTCCTGAAATTCATTTCATATTATCCAAAAATCAATCAACCATTTTTTTAAATTCTGCCTCAGTTAAAACAGCCACATCGAGATCGCGGGCTTTCTGAGCTTTGGAGCCTGCATTCTCGCCTACCACAACAAAGGATGTGTTACGGCTTACAGATGAAGCCGCACGTCCGCCCAACCTTTCAACCAATCGTTCGGCATCATCACGTGTAAACATTTGTAAGGCCCCGGTAAAAACAAAAGTCCGGTCGGAAAATTTATTCTCTGCTGCCGATTCAACTTTTTTGATTCGAACGCCACTTTTTAGAAGCCGGTTGATGGTTTCAAGATTATGCTCTTCGTTGAAAAATTGATAGACACTTTCTGCAACCTGAGGGCCAATTTCATAAACACTCTGCAAACGTTCTTTCGATGCTTTCTTTAAATTCTCAAATGTCTTGAACTCTTTAGCCAGCACCCTCGACACATGCTCGCCAACAAATCGGATTCCAAATGCGTAAAGAAGCCGGCTTAAATCAGTATTTTTGCTGGCCTCCAGAGCATCGATTATATTTTGAGCGGATTTTTCGGCCATTCTTTCCAGACCTGCCAACTGCGCTTTTGTTAAAGAATAAAAATCGGCGACATTTTTGACCAAACCTTTCTCCACAAGTTGGTCGACGAGCTTTTCACCGAGCCCTTCAATATCCATGGCCCCTTTTGAGGCAAAATGCCGAACTCCCTCTTTCAATTGCGCCGGACAGGATAGGTTCTGACAGCGGTGCACTGCCTCGCCATCGATTCGTCGAACGTGGGAACCGCAAATGGGGCATTTTTTAGGAATTTTGAATTTTTTCTCCGCGCCGGTTCTTTTTGAAACAATTACTTTAACCACTTCCGGGATGACGTCGCCGGCGCGCTGCACGACTACCCAATCACCGATGCGCACATCTTTCCGGTCAATTTCATCCTGATTGTGAAGTGTCGCACGGCGAACTTCGACCCCGGCAATTTTCACCGGTTTTAAATGTGCAACCGGGGTCAACGCCCCGGTCCGGCCAACTTGGGGAACAATGTCTAAAATTTGAGTCGTTTCCTGCTTCGCTTCAAATTTTAAAGAGGTCGCCCAACGTGGACTGCGGGTTCGCATGCCCGCTTGAGCTTGCATAGCCATGTTGTTTACTTTTATGACCGCGCCGTCGATTTCATAATCGAGATCGTCGCGCAGCACAGCAATTTTTTCACAACTTTTGATAACCTCTTCGATATTCTTGCAAACCGTAATATGAGGATTCACCCGAAATCCCCAGGTTTTAAATGTTTCGAGGGCTTCAGAATGGCTGGAGAATTCGCAGCCAACCGCCTGTCCAAAGCTGTGAATAAAAATATTCAGCGGCCGGGCTGCCGTTATTTTTGAATCGAGCTGCCGAAGCGTCCCGGCAGCGGTATTTCTGGGGTTCGCGTAGGTAGGCTCGCCTTTTGCCTCACGTTCTTTGTTCATTTTCATAAAACCGGAGTTTGGGTAGTAAACCTCACCGCGCACATCCAGTCTTTCGGGCACCGAGGAATTGTTTTGCAGGAGGCGCATGGGAATTGATTTGATGGTTTTGAGATTTAATGTCACATTTTCGCCAACGAAACCATCCCCGCGAGTAGACCCCAAAGTAAAAAGCCCCCCTTCGTAAACCAATTCTACAGCCACGCCATCGATTTTGGGTTCCACGGTATATTCAATATCCTCCGTTCTGTTCAAAAGCCGCTTCATTCTATCATCAAACTCCCGAAGCTCATCGTTTCCAAAGGCGTTGTCTAAACTCAGCATCGGCACCGCGTGCGTGACGCTTACAAAACCCTCCAACGGCGGCGCGCCAACTCTTTGGGTTGGTGAATCCGGAGTAACCAGTTCAGGGGACTGTTCTTCCAAATCCTGCAGCTCTCTATAAAGGCGGTCGTATTTGGAATCGGATATTTCCGGATCATCGAGGACGTAATATCGATAGCTGTGGTGGTTTAATTGATAACTAAGTTCAGAAATTCTTTTTTTTGCGGTTTCAATATCCATGTTACGCTAAAATCTAAATCAGACCTAAAATATGCGTTTGGCAATTAGCTGTTGGCCTTTAGTTTTTATTTTTTTGAATTTACGTAGTAAATATCATTTCACCTGTCAGGTGATTTACAATAACCATTTCAACTAATTATTAGCCAATCGCCAAAAGCCAATCGCCCAATTTGAATCAGATTACCCTTTAATACACCCAAGCGGCCGCAACTGTGCCACCTTTTTAGAAATTCCAGCCATCTGGCAGGCGTCCACCACATTCGCGACGTCTTTGTAAGCCTCAGGAATTTCCTCATCGAGGGTTCGGCGGCTCGAGGCTTTGACGTAAATTCCCCGGTCCTCCAACTCTCTTGCGATTGCTCTACCCCGGGCGATTTTTTTTGCTTTGTGACGACTCATTGCCCGCCCGGCACCGTGGCAAGTTGAACCAAACGTATTTTCCATCGCACCTTCGGCCCCGACTAAAACATAAGAATAGCGTCCCATGTCACCGGGAATGAGAACCGGTTGACCAATCGATTTATAGGCTGCAGGAATCTCCGGGGAGCCGGGTGCAAACGCCCGGGTCGCGCCTTTTCTATGCACGCAAAGTTTCATTTCTTTGCCGTTGACTTTATGTGTTTCCATCTTAGCAATATTGTGTGCCACTTCGTAGACAGTCCGCAAGCCAATATCTCCCGGGCTCATCTGCAAAGCCTCCTCAAAAGCATCCCGGGTCCAGGCAGCAATGATTTGACGATTCGCAAATGCATAATTAATAGCGCAGCACATGGCTTGTAAATATTCCTGACCTTCAGGCGAATTAATTGGGGCGCAGCAAAGTTGGCGGTCGGGCAGCTCGATGCCGTACTTTTGCACAGCCCGGTTCATGACCTCGAGGTAATCCGTGCAGACTTGATGACCAAAGCCGCGTGATCCGCAGTGAATAATCACCGTTACCTGATCGAGTTCAAGACCCAGAACGCTGGCAGCCTCACCATCGTAAATCTCAGCCACATAGCCGACTTCCAAAAAATGGTTCCCGGAGCCGAGGGTTCCCAATTGTGAGCGGCCGCGCTCGTAAGCCCTTGGACTGATGACCGCAGGATTCGCGCCGTCAATACAGCCGTTTTCTTCAATATATTCCAAATCCTGTTCGCTGCCGAAGCCTTTTTTTACGGCCCAGGTTGCTCCTTTCCGCATGACTTTTTTTTCTTCTTCTATGGAAACCCGAAGCTCACCTTTAGCACCCACGCCGGTCGGAACATGATGAAAGAGCGAATTCACCAAATCTTTTATTTTAGGTTGAAGATCCTGACGGGTAAGTTTTGAAGCCAGCAAGCGAACACCGCAGTTGATGTCGTAACCGACTCCGCCCGGAGAAATGACGCCGGTTTCGACGTCAAACGCAGCCACGCCGCCGATGGGAAAACCGTACCCCCAATGGATGTCAGGCATGGTCAGAGAATAGTTTACAATCCCCGGCAAATGTGCGACGTTTGCCGCTTGTTCCAACGCATTATCATTTCGAATCGCCTCAATCATATTTTCGGTGGCATAAATGCGCGCCGGCACCTGCATTTTTCCTTCTTTGGGAATCTCCCAAAGGAAGTCGGTAATTTTTTTGAGCTTGAGGTTTTGCATTTGTCTGTTTTTTTAGGCTATCAGCCACAGGCTAACTGCTGAAAGCTGATGGCTGAATGCTATTATAAATCAAAAATCACTTGCGCTTCCCAACCCCGGTCACTTTCTTTTACATACAGTTTATGGTAGGTGACCGCTTTGACCTCGGTATAAATTTCATGCCGGTCAAGGTCCAATTTTTCTCCCTCAACTGTTGCCGTTAAATACTCATCATCTATTTCTGTAATATGAAAGGATGCAAACAGCTCTTTTCGGGTCAGAAACAGGTAATTCAGCTCGGAAAGCCAATTGACCAGTAGCGCTTCTCGATCGGTCGCTTGCACTTCGACCCTGAATTCTGAGTTGGGTTTGACTTTCTCAAGATTTGCAATGTTATCAAAAAGTCCAAACGCGGCATTTTCAAACAACTCGGCCAGAGTTAGACCAAAGACTTTAATACCCAGATCCGCAGTATGGTCGATGTGTTGATATTTCTGTAACGGATTTTTCACCCGAGAAATGTAAAAAACAAATTTTTAAAAAACAACAGAAGAGGCTAATTAGGGTGTTAATATTCTGTATCATTTGGGGGGGCTTAAAATAGAAAACCCCCGGAGGCTTTGAATCCTCCGAGGGTTGGATTGGGTCGGGGCGACTGGATTTGAACCAGCGACCCTCTGCTCCCAAAGCAGATGCGCTACCGGGCTGCGCTACGCCCCGAATTCCGGGAAATCAAAATTCGAACATCTAAATCAGAAAAAAAAATTAAAATTTAAACTCAGATTTTTCCAGCAAGTTCCTTAATTTTAAAAATGCTTTGGCACGATGGCTAATTTTGTTTTTTAAATTCAAGTCC